>NZ_JBLZFZ010000035.1:0-82363 GCF_050753385.1 Pantanalinema rosaneae CENA516 | reverse complement strand
AGATGTGTATAAGAGACAGGGAGTGGGGAGATGGGGAGATGGGGAATGGCTTGTTAGGGTGTTGGGGCTCCGTACCATTGGGTGAGGGAACGATCGAGAATCGTTTGGATCTGGGAGGCGACTCGATCTTCGGGTTGGTTAGCATCAATGGTGACGATGCGATCGGGATAGGTGTTTGCCAGAATCGCAAATCCCTGTTGTACCCGTTGGTGAAATGCCAGGTCTGCCTGTTCGATGCGATCGCGTTTGCCGCGTTGTTGGGTACGGGCTAATCCGGTTTTGGCATCTAAATCTAGCCAGAAGGTCAGGTCACTGGTCAAGCCATCGGTAGCAATTTGGTTGAGTTGGTGGATCAGGGCTAAGTCGAGTTCGCGTCCATAACCCTGGTAGGCGATCGTGGAATCAGTATAGCGATCGCAGAGAATTAGATCTCCGGCGGCTAATCGCGGTCGCAGATAGGTTTCGACATGTTGGGCGCGATCGGCGGCATACATTAATAGCTCGGCACGATCGTGAATAGCTTCTTGTGTCGGTGGCTCTAGCAATAATTGGCGTAATCCGATGCCCAGTTCCGTCCCCCCTGGTTCACGGGTGACTTCCAGATGACGGACATATCCCTGTGCTTGCAGATGGGATAACCAGCCACTATCCTGAAGCCACTGGTACGCCCGTTGGAGTTGCGTGGTTTTGCCGCCACCTTCTACCCCCTCAAAAACAATGAACCGTCCTTGCATACCTGTCCCACGCTGGCTTGTGTCTGAATCTATGCACCAAGTCTCGCTCAATTGTCACCTCTAGAGGGAACTTTTTTGTCTGGCAACCGATCGCAAGCAAGATGTACCGCGATGCACTAGACTGTGAACAACCTTGTCGTGTTTGCTGAGCGGTATCATGGCAATGTTCATCTGAATGTCATTTGTCCGGGAATAGTCATGGCTCGTTACATTGGTTTATTTAGAGTTGCGGTCTCTGTAAACAATCTTCAGCAAATGCTGAACGACGTTTTGGCATCCTGCAACTTTGATGTGATTTACGAGACCGGGGACTACTTAATGGCGCGGGAAATCCCCGGTCGCGTTGCCTTTAACCAGCTTGTTGTGGTCGAGGTTTTGATTGATAAAACCACCGCTACCGATCGAGAGGTGCGGATGAAATTCGTGATTAAGAATGAAGAACTGCCCCTTCAGGTGGATAACCATTGTCGGCAAGTCTTTAATCAAGTCAGTGAAGCCATTTCTACCAGCCACCATTGGAAGCTGATTGAAGCGGTAGCTGGCTAGAATACCATCATCCTCACGCCTTCATGTAACCGCCCACTTTAGTAGAGGTAGGCGGCTAGTCCTATGGCATGACGTTTTGGCTTGAGATGACCTGCTTATTCCTCGGGATCACCAACCATCCCAGGACTAATTAATGTGATGTCAAAATCATCGGGAGGTTGCGGTACGATCGCATCCCGTTTTAGCAAGTAATAAATTGCTCGTACCTGAGGGCCAAATACCACTTCATCCTCATTCTGTAAGTCATGAGCCTGAAGCTTGCGACCGTTGATTAGCAGACCATTAGCGCTAGGCTTACCTTTCAGGTTGCCATCAACAATGCGGTAGTAATAAGTACCATCATCATTCGGTAGTTGCACTAACGTAGCGTGCCGACGGGAAACGAATTGGGACACGAGTCGAATATCACATTTGGGATCACGTCCAATCGAATAGACAGGTCCATCCAGGATAAATTCACGCCGTCCTTTATCGTCTTCAATAATCAGTAGGTGGTTTTGCTGCGGTTCTGAAGGCATTGAACGTTATAACTGGCGATTTAAGTTCAAAGGGAGCTAAACAAAAAGCATAATACGATTCAGATGCCTCAGGGGGATGCTGGAGATGATAACCGACCGGAAAAACCCATAACAACCTTGAGGAAACTGAACCCCGACCCTTTGTGAATCAGGGCAGGGCTGACTTGGATGTGAAAAGCAGAGAAGAAAACACCAACTATCAATAGAATTCCCCAAATATTGTAGGCGACTAGCAAAATAAGTTCTGATAGATTTTGCCAAACCCGATCACGATCTGTAGGAAAGCCGTTACTTCTGGTAAAACCAAACTGCTTATAATAGCCTCAATATTAGCTGGGCATCTTCAATCAGATTACCTTAACCCTATATAAAAGCTAAGTTTGGCAAGAACCCTATTCTATCCTGTTCCTAAGTCGATCGTGCAGTAGCATTTTCTGTAAACCTTGCTAATACTAGCAGCTACCGATGCAAGCGTTTAACGCTACCCTAATGTACCGGATGGGATCTACCGGAATCGCCATCAGCGGTTGGTTCATCCTCCATGCGATCGTCGGCTATCCCAACATCATCAAATGGCTCATCCTCCAGTAGGTCATCGTCTAACGGTTCATCCTCAGGAAAGCCCACCATATTGGGGCTAATCAGCGTAATGTCAAATTCGTCCGGTTCCGGGGGAATCGTCGGCATCGCATCCCGTTTCAACAACCGATAGGTCGCTGATACTTTCGGACCAAATACCACTTCATCCTGATCTTGCAGATTATGCTTGTAGCGTTTACGGCTATTAATCAGTAAACCATTCGAGCTTTTTTGCCCTTTTAGATTGCCGTCTACAATGCGGTAATAGTAGGTGCCATCCTCGTTCGTTTTTTTAACCAACGTGGCATGTCGGCGGGAGACAAATTGGGAGACTAACCGAATATCACAGGTCGGATCACGCCCAATAGAATATTTGGGACCATCCAGAATGAATCCACGTCGTCCCTTATCATCTTCAATAATGAGCAGGTGAGTTTGCTGGGGTTCTGAGGACATTGAACGTTCAGTTGCGCAACTGTATTCAGGGATCTAACCAGGCTAATTCTACAAACATAGAGACACTAGCCGCTTCAGGATAATCAGGTCGATCGCAAACTACTCCACTACAGTTGTGGGTGAGAGGAGCGGATAGGCATAGACGGAGCAACAGTCAAATACAGCAACAGGGAACTGGTAATAACACTAACAGAACTAAACGCCATCATAGCGCCTGCGGCGGCAGGACTGAGCGAGAAACCGATCGTGGGTAATAAAATCCCAGCCGCCAGGGGAATGCCCAAAATATTGTAAGCAAATGCCCAAAATAAATTTTGGCGAATTTTACGAAATGTTGCTTGCCCCAGCCGAATGGCTGCCACCACATCGGTTAACCGATCGCGCATCAGAATAATCCCCGCCGTTTCCACAGCCACATCGGTTCCAGAATGGAGAGCAATTCCCACATCTGCCTGAGCCAGCGCCGGGGCATCATTAATCCCATCTCCCACCATCGCTACTCGATGTCCATTCGCCTGGAGTTGAGCAATCGTCTGGGCTTTCAGGGCAGGTTTGACCTCTGCCAAAATCTGCTTTGGAGGAATCCCTAACGGTTGAGCGATCGCATCTGCAACCTCCCGCCGATCGCCCGTCAATAACATCACTTGTAGTCCCATGTGTTGTAGGGTGGCGATCGTACTAGCCGCATCAGGTCTAAGTGTGTCCGCGATCGCTAGCAAGCCAACCACCACCGACCTCTGACCGTGGTCTGTCATCAGCCCTAAATAAACCACCGTTTTACCTTGTTGAAGGAACTGAGTTGCCTGAGCCAGAACTGCCTCACTGACCACAATGCCGTGTTGCTCTAGCCAAGATGGGGTTCCTAAAATAACTCGCAAGGGTTGAGCCCATCCTAGTTCTGCCACCTCGGTAATAACCGTGGCTGCCACCCCGGCTCCCGGCTGAGTTACAAAATCCTGAGCGGGGAGTAGGTTTAATCCTTGCTGCTGTGCCTGGTGTTGAATCGCGATCGCCAGAGGATGCCGAGTGCCACTCTCAACGGTCGCCGCCAGTTGGAGGAGGAGAGAGGGGGAAAGGGAGGCTAGGGGAGAAGGGGAAGAGAGTTGATTTACTCCGCCATCTGCCACATCTGCCTCACCATGCAACCCGATCGATTGCTGATTGCATAAAGGAATGCAGTCTGTAACTTGAGGGGTTCCGGTGGTCAAGGTGCCGGTTTTATCCAGAATTACCGTATCCAGGTGATGCACTTGCTCCAAAATATCGCCGCCCCGGATTAACAGTCCCCGTTCTGCCCCAATCCCCGAACCAACCAAAATGGCTGTAGGAGTGGCTAACCCTAACGCACAGGGACAGGCAACTACGAGTACCGCGATCGCCAGCTTCAGACTCAGCAGCAGAGGCGAGGTATGGGTGCTGGCAACAAAGTGGTGCAACAGGTTATGCCCCTGTTCGGTCATTCCGTGTCCATCTGCCATTAACACCTCTGACCAGAGGCGAGTGCCGATGAAATACCAGAAGCCAAAGGTCAGGGCGGCGATCGTCATCACCCCATAGGTGAAGTAACCTGCCACCGTATCGGCTAGCTTTTGAATTGGTGCTTTCCGGGTTTGAGCCGCTTCCACCATTGAAATAATTTGTGCCAGGGTGGTATCTTTCCCCGTCCGAGTGGCTCGTAACGCGATCGCCCCCGATTGGTTTAACGTTCCGGCGGCGACCGGATCACCGGGTTGCTTCACCACAGGCATCGCTTCCCCCGTTAACATCGACTCATCGACAGTGGTCTGCCCAGCCACCACTTCACCATCAACCGGGATTTGATCACCGGGCAGCACTTGCAGCCATTCCCCAATCCGCACAGCAGCTACTGGCACCTCGATCGCCGCTGCCACCCGCGCTATTTCTCCCCCATCTCCCTGATCTCCCCCATCTGCCTCAGCCCCCTGCCATACGCCCACCGGAATCAACCGCGCCATCGTAGGTTGCAGTGCCAGCAAGGCTTGAAATGCCGCTCCAGCCCGATGCCTTGCCTGCTGTTCTAATGTACGCCCCAATAGAATGAAGCCCACCAGCATCACGGGTTCGTCGAAAAAGCAGTCCCAACCCAATGACGGAAACAGCAACGCAATCAAGCTAGTGGTGTAGGCAGTCAGAGTTCCTAAACTGACCAATGTATTCATATTGGGAGCATTTCGCCGCAGCCCCCGCCAACCATCCACCAACATCGATCGACCGGGGAAAAATAGGGCGATCGTGGCCAATCCACAGTGGAACCAGATGTTACTCAAACCCGGAATAGTCAGATCCGTAAACTGTTCCAGGTGACCGATCGCTGAGAGAACCAGTAGTAAAATCGCGATCGCCAGTCGTTGTTGTTGGGACTGTGCCTCTAGTCGCCGTTGCGCCTGGATATCTACCAAGCCTACCGTCGAAAGCGGGTTGAGGGGTTGTCGTACCTGAGAGGGAAAACCGGCTTCAGTCAGCTTCTCTGCCAACAAGGCTGGCTCAATTTGGTTGGTTTCGTACTCTACCGTGGCAACCTCTGTTGCTAAATTGACGATCGCCGTGACCACCCCCTGACATTGGCTTAATTCCTGCTCTACCGCTTTGACACAACCAGCACACTTCATGCCAGTGACATCGATCGTTGCCACATTGAGGGTGGACTCGGGAGTTGGGGCAACCGTAGGGAGAGGTTGAGTCGGATTAGAAATCACCTGGGACACAATTAAAAACTCTGCTCTGGTTTGAGGTTTATTTGAGGTTAGATCGATCGGGAGAGGGGATGGGTAGCAAACCCTGCATATTACTAGTCCAGCCTCAGGATGAGCCAGTTGCACTCCCCAAAATCAATAAACTCACTAACGTGCCACTATTCCAGATGCCATGTAGCAGCATGGATGACAAGAGATTCCGCGATCGCACATAGACAAAGCCTAAAACCATTCCTAAAGTCATCAGCGGCAGGACTTCCGATAAATTCAGGTGGGCGACAGCAAAGATGACACTGCTGAGTGCGATCGCTCCCCACATCGGAAAATAGCGAGTTAAGGAAGGCAGCAGAAAGCCACGAAAGAGTAATTCCTCAAAAATTGGGGCGGCAACACTAGCGGTAATAAAAAAGATCGTTAGCGCCACACTATCTTTATTTTCCAACGCGATCGGCAGAATCGGATTACTGCCTCCCTTCCCTTGCCAAATCTGCTGGTTGATCAAGGACACCAGGATCACTAATGGCAGTGCGGCTAAATAGCCACCGATCCCCCACAGCCACCATCGCCCTTGAAGATTGACCCGGAACCAACCGTCGGGCAAAGGCAAAAAGGGTTTGATTGCCAGATACAAAATGCTTAAACTCCAGGTGGCGGCTACTAGATAGGTCAGCAGTGTCGAAACCGCGATCGCCCGATGATCCAGGGCGCTGGGCAGGAGCTGAGTCGATCGCAACAGTTCCAGACTCAACGGCAATAACAACTGGCTCGCCAGGAAAAATCCAAAGATCAGCACCTCCCAGATTACTTCCCCATTCCAGGGTGTTGACCAGGCAGACATACTACTGGGCGACAGCAGGGCTTGTTTTTTCCGCACTGCCCACTGGGCTAACAAAAAGAGTAGAATCCCCACCCCGAGCAAGCTGCCTAACACCGGCACTCCGCTTAGAATTGCCAAACTCCGGAGCGATCGTTCTGCTGCCTGCTGTTCTGCTACCTGCAACTCGGCTAATAAGGTTTGACGTTGTTGCAACTGATACAACTGCGTTAACCCGCGATAGCGGAACCAACCTGTTAACTGCTTTTTCAAGAGCGGTTCTGCCTCAGGCATTAACTGTGCCGGACGACTCCATAGCCCAATTAGCACGTCAGCCGTTTGCTGTAAGGGTTCCATCCCTGCCAGTTCGGCTTGCTGCGTTGCCTCTGCCCAGGTTTGTTGTGCCGCTTCGATCTGCTCCTGCTCGACCTGCAAAATCCCCAAATTTAGATCTAGTTTTGCCAGCGATCGTCGCAGTTCTAATACTGACTGCTGTAATGCGGTTGCCTGGGATTTACTGGCTGAGGCAAGCAACGTCTCCGTTTGTTGCAAGCTGGTTTGGGCAGTCTGACGAGAATCTTGGTACTGCTCTGTGGCAGTTTTGAGAGGCTCACCCTGAAGCAACACCTGTTGGGCAGAAGCCAGACCCGATTCATCTCCCTGAAGTTCAGTCGCTTGCAGTAACAGATTGGTTTGATACAGTTCTAGTTGGCTTTGAACTTGTAGTCGGTTAAAGCTCCCTAACAAATCCAACCCGATCAGGCAGATTGCCACTGCCGTCAGGACTACCAACACCAAACGCTTGATCGTCATGCATCCTCTTCGTTAGGTCACAAACTATCCAGGCGATCGAGCAGGCGATCGCTAACTCATCCTACAGCCTGGAACGAATATCAGGGGTTAACACGGTCAAGTCCGTCCTTGAGACAGGGTAAAATGCTTCTGATTCGGTGTGCAATCAACAGCGATCAATCAGCAGTACCCAATGAACCCTCAGCAGCGACTCATCATTGTGACCTGTTAACCGTTCATTGTTCATTGTCCACCACCCCACTACCAAGGAGGATACGCATCTGGCTACTCGGGTCATTCTCGTGAGACACGGCGAGAGCAGTTTTAACGTGGAACGGCGAATTCAAGGCTATACCGATAAGTCCACGCTGACAGAAACCGGACAAACAACAGCTCAACTGGTAGGGAAAGCCCTGAGCGATTTGGCTTTTGATGCGGTTTACAGCAGTCCCCTCAGACGAGCCAAGGATACGGTCGAGATTATTCTGTCTCAGTTGAACCAGCCGCCCAAAGCTCCCCTACAAACTCTGGAACAGTTAAAGGAAGTTAACCTGATGCTGTGGGAAGGGCTGCTCTTTAAGGAAGTGGAGGAGACATATCCCCAAGACTACCTTGACTGGCGGGAGCAACCCCACCGGCTGCGGATGGTTGTGCCAGGAGAGGACGGGCAACCTACGGACTATTTCCCGATCGTGGCGTTATACGATCGCGCGACCGCATTTTGGCAAGAGTTTCTGCCCCAGCATTCAGGCAAAACGGTGTTGCTGGTTGCCCATAGTGCGATTAATCGAGCCTTGATCAGTACGGCGATCGGATTGCCGATCGAGAAGTTCCAGAACCTGCACCAGTCGAACTGTGGCATCACTGTCCTGAACTTTTCCGGCAAGCTAGGGGATCAGGTGCAAATCGAATCCCTCAACCAAACCGCTCACCTGGGCGATCCACTCCCCAAACCCCGCAAAGGCTTCCAGGGTGCCCGATTACTCCTGGTTCGGCATGGAGAAACCGATTGGAACCGACAGAAGCGATTCCAGGGGCAAATCGATGTGCCGTTGAATGATATGGGGCAAATGCAGTCCCAACAAGCGGCGAACTTTCTCCAGGCAATTCCCATTCGCTATGCCGTCACCAGCCCCATGCTGCGTCCAAAAGAAACGGCTGAAATTATTCTGCAACACCACCCAGACGTGGAATTGGAGCTCAACGACAACCTGCAAGAAATCAGTCACGGCCGATGGGAGGGCAAACTGGAAGCGGAAATTGAGCAGGAGTTTCCGGGGGAATTGCAGCGCTGGCAACAGGCTCCCGAAACAGTGCAAATGCCCGAAGGTGAGAACTTACAGCAGGTATGGGAACGGGCGATCGCGGCATGGGATGAGATTGTGCAAACGGCTCAAACTCGACCCGAACCCGGCATCACAATGGTCGTTGCCCATGATGCGATCAATAAAGCCATTCTTTGTTATGTGATGGGATTTGGACCCGAGCAGTTCTGGAGCTTCAAACAGGGGAATGGAGCCGTTAGCGTGATTGATTACCCCCATGCTGGCAATCACCAACCTGTGCTGATGGCGATGAATATCACGAACCATCTGGCAGGGGGAGTGCTGGACAAAACGGCAGCCGGAGCGCTGTAAAGGAGCAGAGCATTGGCAAGTGAATTGCTCCAACAGGTGCGGGTTATCGATCCGGTCACGCAAACCGATCGGATCGCCGATCTGCTGATTACCGATGGCATGATTCGGGCGATCGCCGATAGCCTCAGCGATTACCCCACGGATACCAGCGTCCGGGACTGTCGGGGGCTGATCGCGGCTCCCGGTCTGGTGGATCTGTACAGCCAATCCGGTGAACCGGGCTTTGAAGCACGAGAAACCCTGGAATCGTTACTCCAGGCGGCTAGCGTCGGTGGTTTCACCCGCATCGCCATCCTACCAGGGACTCAACCCGCGATCGACACTCCGGCAATGGTTGCCTGGATCAAGAACCGACACCAGACCTTACAGCGATCGTTGCATCTAGCCTCAAACACGCCTCTCCCCCACCTGTACTGCTGGGCAGCCCTGACTCAGGAAACCCAGGGGCAGCAAATGACCGAACTGGCAGAATTAGCGACCACCGAGATTGTCGGGTTTGCCGATGGTCGATCGCTGAATCATCCAGCCCTGATCCGGCGGTTGCTGGAGTATGGACAACCCCTGAACAAACCGATCGCCCTCTGGGCATGTGATCCGACCCTGGTGGGGAATGGCGTGATGCGGGAGGGGTACGAGTCGATTATCTTCGGCTTACCGGGCATTCCCAGCTTTGCAGAAACCGCTCCCCTGGCTGCCCTGCTGGAATATATTGCGACAATTCAAACGCCCGTTCATATCATGCGCGTGTCTACCGCCCGGAGTGTGGAGTTAATTCAAGCCGCCAAAGCTCAAGGCGCTCCCATCACTGCGAGTACCACCTGGATGCATTTGTTACTCAATAGTCAGGCGGTGGGTAGCTACGACCCGCACCTGAGGTTAGCTCCTCCCTTAGGGAATCCGGCGGATCAACAGGCACTTCAACAAGCGGTGCAAGCGGGCATTCTGGATGCGATCGCCATTGATCACACCCCCTATAGTTACGAGGAGAAAACCGTCGCCTTTGCCGAAGCCCCCACCGGAGCGATCGGTCTGGAACTTGCCCTACCGCTCCTCTGGCAAACATTGGTGGCTAGCGGTCAATGGTCAGCGCTGGAACTCTGGCAGGCATTGAGTACCCGTCCCGCCGCCTGTTTGCAGCAAGCCCCTCCCATGATCGATCTGAACCAACCTGCCGAACTAATCCTATTTGATCCCCATCACCCCTGGACGGTAGAGAGTACGTCTCTGCGATCGCGATCGACCAATACCCCCTGGTTGGGACAAACCATTCCAGGACGGGTCGTGAATCGATGGATCGGCAGACAGGAGGGCTAACGAGATCACCCAAGGTGGTCATTAGCCCTTACCCAACCGAGCTCGCCGGGAGTGGGTCGCTATCCAATGATTCAAGCCCTGGTGGGTCTTACGATTCTGGGGAGATTTCTCCTAATCGATTCATCGGCCAAAATCGCACCACTGCCCGCCCAATAATATTTTCCCGAGGGACAAATCCCCAGTAGTGGCTATCGCAGCTATTGTTCCGGTTGTCTCCAAGCACCAGATAGGAGGATTGCGGGACAGTCACCGGCCCATACTGGTACTCCGGCGCATCTTTGATGTACCCCTCTTGCAACGGTTGACTATTAATGAACACCTGTCCTTGTCTCACCTCTACCCTGTCTCCGGGTAGCCCAATTACTCGTTTAATAAAGGCATCTTTGGGAGACTGCGTCGGTTGGATAGACACCGTTGGGGAGGGAGTCGTGTTATTGATCCGAGCCGTGGTACCACTGGTACAAACCGAGGATTGATCCGGTGGCATAAATACCACAATGTCTCCCCGTTGCGGCGCTTTGAAGTGATAACTGACTTTATCGACAATTAAGCGATCGTCAATTTGAAGGGTGGGGAGCATAGAACCGGAAGGAATGTAGCGAGCTTCTGCCACAAACGTCCGAATGCCAAACGCCAGAATTGCGCTCAATCCCAAAGTCTTGACCACTTCCATCCACAGATTTTCTGGGGGTTTTTGGGGCGGCTTAGGCTGCGGTTGTTCCTTCTCGTCCGGTGCTTTACCTTCTGCTTGTGTCATAGGGAAATGGGAAGATCAGTCGTAAATACTAGGGTTAAGTGGAGTCAGTGGCGATCTGAAGCTGGATTAGGGTTCAGATCTGTCACCATCCTAATTCTGGATTATGACAACTGTACAAATATTCTTTGAATTTGGGGTAGTGAATCCCGCCAGATTGTTATCGTTAGCTTAGCTCACTGCGATCGCTATATCATGTCTATCCATTCATCCTTACGGATTCGTCAAGCTCAGATTTTGTTGCCCGATGGAGATGTCCTGGTGGGAGATGTCCTGATTCAGAATGGCAGCATTGTGCAAGTCTGTATCGATCTCTCTGCCGAAGCGATCGATACAGACATAGACGCAACGGGACTCACTTTGTTGCCGGGAGTGATCGATTTTGATGCCTGATGGCAACAGGTCAGGCGGATTGATCACTCACTGGGGTCAATTGGACGACGATCGCGGCCAGATTTACGGTTCTCCCAATCGCTTGGAGTTCGATCAGCCGCCCTGCCGCCGGATCGTAGGTGAGCCGAAGCTTTAGGTAATCCGCAGGCAGATAAAGTAAGCGTTCTGACCACTCGATCGCCACAATCCCAGGTTCCACTTCACTCCCCTCCCAGTAGGTTTCTGGATAGAGGGCGGCGGCTTCCTGGGGTTGCAGACGGTATAGATCCAGGTGATAGAGCGGTAGTCGTCCCCCCAAATATTCGTTGATTAACGTAAAAGTTGGGCTGTCGATCGCCTCCACGATTCCCAGTCCGGCACCAATGCCCTGCACTAGCGTAGTCTTGCCACTGCCCAGATCCCCTTCTAACAGGAGCACACTGCCAGCCGGGAGCATTTTGCCTAACTGGATTCCCAATGCCCGTGTCGCGGTAGCATCCGGCAGGTGGATCAGGAGCGGATCGCCAGTCATGATATCCCCTGGGTGCGGCTGTACCAACGAACTAACACCCGCGCTAACCGTTTCGGATCATGGCGCACCACTCCCGTCTGTTCATCTTCATCCAACACATTCGCTAGAATCATCCGTCGCCCCAACCGTCCAACCCGATCACGATCCAACGGCACAAAATTCGAGTTTTCCTGGGCATAGCGCATTAACGCTTTGGCAGACGGCGTTTTCTTCTGAACGAGTACCGCCTCAAACAAGCGTTTGCCACAGGCAAGATCGATCGCCTGCACATGATCTCCCACACTATAGCCCTGCGTCTCGCCTTCCTGGGTCATGATATTGCAAACATAAATGCTGGGCGCTTGAGACTGGGCAATCGCTTCGGCAATCTCAGGTACTAACAAATTGGGAATGATGCTGGTATACAGGCTACCGGGGCCAATCACAATGTAATCCGCTTCTTCGATCGCTTTGACCGCCTTCGGTAACGCCGGTGGATTTGCCGGAATACAACCAATGCGAGCGATCGTACCCCGAGCTTCCGTAATCCGTGATTCCCCTTCAATCCGCCGTCCATCCGTCAACTCTGCCCACAGTCGGACATCACTCAAAGTAGCGGGTAACACCTGACCTCGAACTGCCAACACCCGCGAACTTGCGGCGATCGCCTGCTCTAAATCTCCGGCAATGTCGCTCATAGCGGTCAGAAACAGGTTGCCAAAGCTATGTCCCGTCAGCCCATCTCCTGCCCGAAACCGATATTGGAATAACTCCGTCATCAATTTCTCTTCGTCGGCAAGCGCTGCCAAACAGTTGCGAATGTCTCCCGGTGGCAACACTCCATTTTCCCGGCGTAATCGTCCTGATGATCCTCCATCATCCGCCACTGTGACGATCGCGGTGATATTGGCACTATAGTCCTTTAATCCCCGCAATAACGTTGAAAGTCCGGTGCCGCCACCAATTACCACAATCCGGGGACCCCGATGCAGGCGGCGGTGGGCTAACAAGACATCAATCAGTTCCTCATCCCCCTCCGGCATTAATACTTCGGTGATTGCCCCCAGGGTACGAGTTTGCCCCCACCAAACCAATAACAGCCCACCTGCCATTGCCAGTGGTCCACTCACCTGGCTAGGAAGCACATCTGAGACGGTGTCTAGCACTCGCCCAATCAATTGAGTGGTATAAAACACTGGAGTCAGCTTCATCCAGATGGCAAACCCTAGCGTTGTCAGTAAAACTCCGCCAGCACTGAGCAACAGCCAGCGTTTGACAAATAACCCTGGAGCTAGCCACTTAAACCATTGGTTAACCCGATAGGTCGTTCGACTACGAGACTCGTGCCTGAACACATGGAGTGCTTGTTTTAGTAAGCCGATGGTCATTGCAAATGGGAAAGATAAGGGTGGGAAAAGACTTGCGAACTAAAATCGAGGGATGGGCGGGTGAATGGTAGACGATCCTAATGCTCAAGCTGATCCAGACGGTACATTTTCTTTTTCATAGGTGGGCTGCCACCTCCAGGCAAGTCTTTGTCCAAATGGATAAAATGGCTGCTTTATTCAAGCACTAACCCTGGTGATGAGAACGTTCCTTTATAAATCTCGACTGAACGATTAATGATTGCAGAATCGAGGGTTTTTGGTGATGGTGCATCGGGCTACAAGCAGATCTTAGAAGCACAGCTTCTATACCCTTGGACGTAAAGGGAAACGGTAGATAGTTTACAGGGTTTACCGTAGCCCATCTCGGCAATTTGCGCTATCCCATGCCGCTACACAGGTTGCAGAGTGAGCTAAGGTTGAACTATTCGTGGGAAGACAATCTCAAGCCTGTACACCATCATCGCTCAGGAATCATCAGGCTTTGTTATGATTGCTCCTTCCGCCTGTGAGGATTTTGTGAAGGGCTGTTCTACACTCAGATGGCATCCATCTCTGGCTGGGGGAGATTGTTTCCTGAACTTGGGTGGATTGGTGATAGGGATTTGAGTTGACGTTCTGATGGTTGAGCCGTTGATTGAGTTGAAGGGCATCTGCAAATCATTTGGCAACAGTGTTGTTCTAGACTCTGTTGATCTGACGATTTACCGGGGGGAGGCGCTGGTGATTGTGGGACCTTCGGGAACAGGGAAATCGACGATTTTGCGGATTATTGCCGGGTTGCTAGCGCCAGATGCCGGAGAAATTTATGTGCAAGGACAGCGACGACTGGGTTTAATTGAGGATGCTGAGGATCCGATCGGCATTGGTATGGTATTCCAACAATCCGCCCTATTTGATTCCCTAACGGTGGCAGAGAATGTGGGTTTTCTGCTGTACGAGCACTCTAAACTACCCCGACGGCGGATTCGGGAACTGGTGCATCAGCGCCTGGAAATGGTGGGCTTATCCGATGTGGGCGATCGCTACCCTGCCCAGTTATCAGGGGGAATGCGAAAGCGGGTGAGCTTTGCCCGAGCGATTATGGCAAATCCAGAAAACCCTGCCAGTACGCCAGAGGTGCTGCTGTATGATGAACCCACCGCTGGGCTAGACCCGATCGCCTCAACCTTAATTGAAGATCTGGTTCGCCAACTGCAACGAGCCGAAGCGGGTTGTAGTACTTATGTGATGGTGACGCACCAGGAGAGTACGATTCGGCGAACGGCCGATCGCGTGATCATGCTATATAACGGCAAAGTTCAATGGGAAGGTACGGTGGACGATGTCGATCGCACAGAGAATCCCTTAATTCGTCAGTTTTTTAGTGGCAGTGTCGAAGGCCCAATTCAGGTAGCAGGCTAATCAGCAAGGAACAATCAGCAAGGAACAGGGGACAATAAAGGACTGAATAACGGTCAACGGATGGCGGAATGGCTCTAGAAGGAGTGAGATAGGGGTTTATGCGATCGCGAACAATTCGAGAGGGTTCAGTAGGTCTATTGATCTTACTGGGACTAGCGCTATTTGCGGGATTAATTCTCTGGCTACGGGGATTAAACCCAGCCCAACGGAGCTATCGGATCGTCGTCGGCTTTGCCAATGTGGCAGGAATGCAGGTGGGATCATCGGTGCGTTATCGCGGGGTGGTGGTTGGCAAAATTACCGAGATTCGTCCCGGTCCCAACGGCGTTGAGGTCAGTGTAGATATTACCCCTGCCGATCTCGTCATCCCCAAAACCGTTAAAGTTCAGGTGAATTCATCCGGGCTATTGGGGGAAACCGCGATCGATATTGTCCCCCTCAAACCCCTGACCGCCGAGGTGACGGCTAACCCGCTCGATCGGGATTGTGACCCTAACGTGATTCTCTGCAACAAATCTCAGCTCACCGGGGAAGTGGGACTTAGCCCTGAGGAAGCGTTTGGAGCCGTGATCCGCTTTGCTAATACTTACACCGATCCCCGCTTCTTTGAAAATGTCAATTCGGTGGTTAAAAACGGTTCACAGGCCGCCGCAGAAATTGCCGAACTGGGACGAGAATTTACGTCCTTAGCGAAGGATTTGCGGCAGGAGGTCAAAAGCGTTTCCACGCCAATTCGGACAGTCGCCACCCAAGCCAGTTTGACCACAACAGAAATCAACAATTTGCTGGCAGCCAACCGCGCCACCCTGATCGCTACCCTGAATAACCTCAACCAAACCAGCGTCCAACTGCGATCGACCGTGAATAGCTTTAATACCATTCTGTCGCAAGCCGAACAGGGAGAGTTTTTACAAAACCTGGAAACCCTATCGGCAAACGTGACACAAGCATCGGCAAATTTGCGAGATTTATCGACTGCCGTCAATAGCCCCGAAAACCTCACTGTCCTCCAACAAACGCTGGATTCCGCCCGAGCCACCTTCCAAAACGCCGAAAAAATTACGTCTGATCTGGATGAGTTGACGGGTGATCCTCGCTTCCGGGATAACCTGCGGAATTTGGTCAACGGGCTGAGTGGGTTAGTCTCCTCGACGCAACAACTCCACCAACAAACCCAAATTTCGCAAATTCTGTCTCCGATCGCACTAGAACAACACCCGCCAGAGACAGTGCCCCAACCCCAAACCGCCCCCAGGAACGTGGAGGCAACGACGATCGATCCGTCGGAGTCACCCGTAGGCAATTCTCAACCCCTAGGGAACCAGTCCCCTGCCCCGATCAATCACGCACCATCCGTCAGTCATTGACCCAATTCTATTGAGGAGCTTCCAGTCATCACCTGTTAGCTCCAATCATCTCGCTGACTACCCCGCCCTTTATAAACTTGGGCGATCGCATGAATTTGCCGGGTTTTTTCAAACAATGCCGCTTCCGTTAACTGCCATTGTTTCAGAACGTTATCTAAATCCGATTGGATGTCTCTAGCACCTGGAAAACCATGATACCGAATCCGTAAGCGCGCCAATTCCGCCAGATTGTAATCCGTAGGGTCAGCATTCAGCAGCGAGTTAACGATCGCGCGATCGCTACTCCAGAGGGGATGTTGTTGTTCTTTTGATTCTGGTGATTCTGCTGCCATAATCCGGGTTAACGATTCAAGGTCTAGTGTTTAGATAGTAGTACGCAATGTGAGCAGGTCAAGACAGCCAGAAATAATTCAAGCTGAGCCCGAGTTAGGACGTAAAGGTAGCTTAGTATAGGTTCTGTATGCGAACTACCTTGAGAGGGACATCAATTAGCAATGACTGGCAATAGATTTAATTCGTATGTGGAAGTTCTGAGACAGAAGTGGAAGGAAGTTCCTGTGTCGGTGGCTCGATTAGACACAACCGACCTGTTAACCATGCCAGAAGATGAACTCATTGCGCTCTGGAAGTCAACCAAGGTGAATGATACAACCGGTATCAGGTTTGATGTCCGTGGTTGGTATCATGCCCTCTACAGGGATTTTATGGCTGATAAGAAAGTCCTTGAGGTGGGCAGCGGTTTTAGTGTTGATGGCATCACATTCGCCCAAAACGGTGCCCATGTTACCTTCGTGGACATTGTTGAATCTAACCTAGCCGTTTTACGTCGCTTAACGCAGGCGTTGGGGATTAGTAATATAAAATTTCACTATCTGGAATCGCTAGAGTCCTTGGAAACGCTAGATACAGACTACGACGTGATCTGGTGTATGGGGTCGCTGATCAATGCTCCCCAGGATGTGACCCGCGAAGAAGTTCAAGCGTTAGTTAAGCATCTCAAACCAGGAGGTCGTTGGATTGAATTAGGCTATCCAGAAGTGCGCTGGGAACGTGAAGGTCGGATGCCGTTTGAGCATTGGGGAGATAAGACGGATGGAGGTGCGCCTTGGATGGAATGGAAAGATCTAAAGAAACTCCAAGCGTCCTTGTCGCCTATAGAGTTCGAAACAGTTTTAAATCTTGACTTTCACAATCAGGACTTTAATTGGTTCGATTTACGGCATATCTCAAGCAGTGACACGTCCCCCTCTGCCCCAATCCCTTCCGATATGGTACAGAATTTGCTGATTGCTGTTGATCGAGAGTTCTGGCAGTTAAAGCAGCAACTGCATCAAACTCAGACTGATTTGGAACAATCCCGTACCCAACTCAACACTGAACGACATCAAGCCCAAGCGGATTTGGAGCAATCTCGTACCCAACTGACCGCTATTCAGCAGGAGCTAAAACAGGCGAATGACCAGGCGGCTGCTTTCAAAGCTCAGATGGAAGAATGTCAAACAACCCTAGCTGTACTTAATAACCAGATTGCAACCATGCAAACGCGTCAATTTTGGCACTTGCGGAATCTCTGGGTAAAGCTCAAGCAGCTCATTCAGTAAGCCAGTCATTCAGCAGCCAGACGCTTACCTAACCAGCAAATAAGCTAGGGAGTTAAAGGATCAGGATGTGGCTGCCCAGGGTGGCGGTTGTACAACTCTTCGGTAATCACATTACAAAAATCAATGTGCCAATGGGAAGAATTCCTGCTATCCTTAGCCGATGAATTCCTTATCGTGGGCAATCTCGCCATAGTAAGGGCATTGAAGCAACTCGCATCTCTGCAAAGGGTTGGTTTAGCTTGATCCCATCGATCCCTAACCAATCTTCTGCCTATATCCCTGGTTTGTGTAAGTAGGAGTGAAGTGAAGCGGATGGCAATGGCATTTAAACCTCCGGCTCGATCGCGACCATTATCGCCACGTCGGCGGCCTGGGCTACTGGAGCAATCCTCCCAACCCGTCAGTGCGCCTCGCCAGCCACCAGGGCTGAGTCGCCAAGCATCGAGTCGGCAGCGTTCTCAGGCAGAGCCAGCCACTCGCCCCCCTGGAAGACGCACTCCGCGAAATCGTCCCGCGATCGGTTCACCCACTGCCCAGCCCAAACGATTCCTAACGCACAGCAGCCCCCCTGCCGCCCCATCGCGAGTGCGCCGGTTGCCAGCCCATCAACAATTACCCACCTCAGTCCGGTTATTAATTCAAATTCAACGCGGTTCCGTAGCTGTTGCTTTCGTCCTGGTGACAGCAGCCCTGATTGTGTATGGCAGCACCGTCTACATGCAGCAACTTTGGAGTAAGGAATATCGCCAGTTAAAGACTTTGGAGCGTAACGAGCGGCAGATGGTGGCGGCAAGTGATGTGATGAAAGAACAGATTGTCCAGCAAGCCGAACGTCCCGGGTCTGGATTAGTTCGTCGCACCAAGGACATGGCGATCTTTTTAGAACCTGCTCCCGCCCGTCCAGCCAAATCACCCGTAACACCCAGTGCGCCTAAGGCAGACGCAACGGCAACCCATAGCCCATTGGGATATTAAGGAGAATGCGTATGGGTGGCTCCTCCTACACGGCTCGATCGCGGCAGTTTCGTCGCTGGCTGGCTCGCCTTAACCAAGTGAAAGCACCACCCTGGGCAGAAACTCCCCGCTTTCGGGCAGTATTAGTCTGGGGTATGCTGATGGTCAGTACCGGGCTATTAACCATTAACCTGTTTCATTTGCAGGTGCTGAAAGCGCCAGTACTGCGGACGATCGCCCAACAACAGCAGGTGGTGCAAGTACGACCGTTTATCCCCCGGCGATCGATTGTCGATCGGATCGGAACGGTGCTGGCACTGGATCGTCCTGTATACAATCTATTTGCCCACCCTGCATTATTTAAAGAATCGAATACCGCGATCGCAGAAAAGGTTGCTCCGATCCTGGGACGGCCTGTAGCCGAACTCGTCAAACAATTTGAGCAGCGGGAAACTGGCATTCGGTTGGAATATGCCATCACGGAAGATGTGGCAGACCGAATTGCTGATTTACGCCTGGATGGGCTGGAAATGATCCAACACCAGGAGCGGCTCTATCCCCATCAAGAGTTGGCAGCCGATATCATTGGCTATGTGAATGATGAACATCGGGGGCAGTCGGGAGTTGAACTGAGCCAACAGCCTTTGCTCGATCGCACCGAGAAAGCGATGCAGCTACGCCGGATGGGGGATGGCTCCATCATGCCCGATCTTGTACCCGGTGGCTTTCTCAGTGTTGACGACTTACATTTGCAATTGACGATCGATAGCCGACTACAGCGCATTGTGGAACGTGCTTTGAAACAACAGGTACAGGCGTTTAATGCCAAGCGCGGCACTGTCATTGTCATGGATGTGCGAGATGGATCGCTGTTGGCGTTGGTGAATGCTCCGACCTTTGATCCCAACAAGTACTACACCGCACCGATCGAACGGCTGAAAAACTGGGCAATCTCGGACCTATATGAACCAGGGTCTACCTTTAAGCCGATTAATGTTGCTGTGGCACTGGAAGCCGGAACGATTACTCCAGACACTGTATTTGGCGTTCCCGGAGAAATTTCAGTCGAAGGGTGGCCGATTGTGGGCGGTGCGGGTGGTGGCAGTATGTCGATCGGAGACATTGTTGCTCTCTCCAATAACGTGGGGATGGTATTTATTGCCGAAACCATGAAACCTGAAGTGTTTTACAAAGGACTGAAAAACATTGGCATTGGTGAACTCACGGGCATCGATCTCCCCTCAGAAACGGCAGGACAATTCGCCGATCAACAATCGTTTGTCGCCTCCCGCATCATTCCCGCTACCGTCTCCTTTGGTCAAGGCTTTTCGTTGACTCCAGTACAACTCGCCCAACTGACCAGTGCCATTTGTAATGGGGGCAAACTGATGACCCCTCACGTGGTGCAGGGCTTATACGACAGTAAAGGGCGACTGTATTGGAAACCGAAATTACAGGTTAAACAGGTTTTCTCTGCCAAAACATCTCAAGCCCTGTTGCCGATGATGGAGCGAGTGATTGATGATGGAACCGGGAAAGCAGCTCAACTGGATGGCTATCGGGTCGGGGGTAAAACCGGAACTGCCCAAAAAGCCACGGCAGGAGGAGGGTATTCAGAACATGCCTTTATCACCAGTTTTGTGGGTGTTCTGCCGATCGACGAGCCGCGTTATGTGATTGTGGCAGTGATTGATGAACCCCAGGGCGATAACGTTTACGGGGGAACGGTGGCGGCTCCAATCGTCAAAACCATCATGGAAGAACTCGTTACCCTCGGTGGTCTGCCCCCTAGCGCCGTTCCAAGCCCCAAGCAAACAGATAGCACCGAAGAGGATTATTAAGAAATGAGCACGATCTACAGGATGCCCCGAACTTATCCCCTGATCTGACTCTCCTGTACCTGGGTCAGCAATTGCTCCAGGCTACGAGCAGGCTCCTGACAACTTAATCCCTGACACACAAGACCAGTTACCCCTTCCGGCAACTCGATCGCTGGTTGGTAGACTGCCGTGGGTAAGTATTGAGTCGCTAAAGCCGCGATCGTCGCTGGGGTCGTTTGGATCAAGGTATGGTGCTGGAACCAATCCAGAGCCGAGAACAAACTGGGACAGGCTTGGGGCGATCGCTCCATCACCGTTGCAAACGCTCGTAATGTTTGTTCCGCTTTATCTAAATAACTCAGATCAGCGGTTAACAGCGCCAGACGGACTAAATTTGCCGCCGCCACACCATTCGCCGCCGGAGTGGCATTGTCAATATAACTCCGTTCCCGCACTAGCAGGTCATGACTGGCATCGGTATTGTAGTAACCACCTAACTCCAGACTCCAGAGAAACTCGTCAAACTCTTCCTGGACTCGCAGCGCTTGCTTGAGCCAGAATGGGGCAGTTGCTCCAGCCTCCTCGGCATCACTGGCAATGCCCAAACTCGCCTGATGCAAATCCAGTAATGCCTTAATCAACAGAGCATAGTCCTCTGATTGCGCCAGTACACTTGCTTGACCGTCATAATTCAACCGATGCAGGCGGTGATTCACCCATTGCCGATCGAGAATGAATTGGGTTACCCGAGTGGCGAGTTGCAGGTAATCCGATCGCTGGAATGCACTGGCTGCCCGCGCCAAGCCAGAGATCATCAAACTATTCCAGGCAACGATCATTTTGGTATCGGTGACGGGTGGAATGCGCCCTGCCCAGGTGCCAGTTTTCGCCTCCTGACTATTGCGGGCAGGAGGGAAATGGTCAAGGGATGCCCGCCCGTAGCGGATCTCAAACAACTTGGTCAGGCTAGTGTGTACGGCATGGCTCTCGATCGCTTCAGAAGTCCGGCGCTGGAGGACATTCTTGCCTTCAAAGTTGCCCTGGGCGGAAACGGTAAAGTAGCGAGACAGTTCGGCTAATTCCTGTTCAGATAATCGCTGTTGTAACTCCCCATAACTCCAGACATAAAACGCCCCTTCTTCGGGTTCGTCTGACTCTGGCGTGAGAAAACTATCCGCATCCTGAGCCGCATAAAAGTAACCCGCGGTCGCTGTCATCTCCCGGTTTAACCAGGCTACCGTCAGATCGATCGCTCGGGCAAAGGCCGGTTCTTGCATCCCTGCTGCCCACAAATTCGCTAGATACTCGGTGATCTGCCCATTGTCATACAACATTTTTTCAAAGTGGGGCACCGTCCAGGTGGAATCGACGGTGTAACGATGGAAGCCGCCCCCCACCTGATCAAAAATCCCCCCCAGAGCCAGATCTAAGCCCCGCTGACTACTGGTGGCTCTGGCATCATAGCGACAGTCGAAGCGAAATCGCAGGGTGCGCAGTGCCACATCGGCATAGGGCATCATCGGAAAACTGGGGCCCGGTGAACTGCCCGACACCACCCCCGTGTTGTATTCCAAGCCCTGCCGCAACACATCTTGACCGATCGCGATCGCGGGTTGGAGGGTAGCGGTTCCTTGCAAGTTATTCAAAATTTCGGTTTTGATCGCTTGCAACTTATCGGTTTCAGTATCGTAATACCGCCGCACGGCTTGCAATACCTGAAGGAAGCCCGGTCGTCCATAGCGCGGTTCTACCGGAAAGTAAGTGCCTCCATAGAACGGCACTAAGTCCCCAGGGGTGAGAAAAATATTCAGTGGCCATCCCCCTTGCCCAACCATCATTTGCAGAGCTTGCATATAAATGCTATCCAGGTCAGGTCGTTCTTCTCGATCGACCTTGATCGGCAGGAAATTGGCATTCATATACTCAGCGATCGTCGGATCAGAGAACGCTTCCCCCTCCATCACCGTACACCAGTGGCAACTGGAATAGCCTACCGACAAAAAGATCGGTTTATTGTCTTGTTGGGCGGTCGCCAAAGCCTCTTCAGACCAATCCCACCAGGCGATCGGGTTATCGGCATGTTTACGCAAATAGAGACTTTTAGCAGCCGCAAGACGGTTGGGCATATTGCACCTGAGACAATCAACAACGAAACACCAAAGGCTCAACGCTCACAGGAATCCGTTGGAGCATTGAGCCGGAATTCCCCTGCTAGTTTAGCGCGGGGATCACAAATGCACGATCGCAGGGATGAATTTCTTCCTGACAATCAACAACAAAGGCGCGACGGATCGCGCCTCTGAGCAAAATCAAGGCTAGGAAGATCTAGCTCTTTGTCGTGGAGTTAATGCTACCCACAACTTGATCCTTCAGGGTTTCGATATCCTGAACTAACTCCTGACGGTTAGATGCCCGCAGCAAGTAGCGATACACAAACCAGGCAGTGTAGCCAAAGCCAACCAATTCAAAGGTTGGAGCCAATAGCGGAATATCATTCAGGGCATCGAGAACAGCTAGCACTAGCTTGACACCGACGATGCCACCAAAAATCAGCCCCAATGTAATAATGGGTCGCTTGTACTCCCCAAAAAATTCAGAGAGATATTCAGGCAGACCAGACAGGAAGGAATAGACTTTTTCGCCCACCTGCCGCCATTGTTGGCTAGCATCGCTAGTGGAAGCAGGTAGCATCGTTGGATCATCCCCATTGACGTCTGTACTTGCAGAGAATTCAGTTTCTTTCACTTCAGGGTTCATAATGCATAACCTGGGAGTAACGACCTGGGCAATGCTGGCTAACAAAAATTGCACCAGCAACAAAACACGAATAGAGTAGCGGAACCATTCAATGAGCTTTCCAGCATACCAACGCTAAAACTAGGTTTTATCGTCAGCAAGATAGATAATTACCTGATTTACTTCGATCTGTAAACCATTTCAGAGCAGATAAACAACAAACTCTAGGCTGGCAACCTTTGCCAACCCCCGACTCACAGTAGATTTGGTAGCTATTGTATGCGCTGCTGACTCAGAGCGATGCAACGAGTTACTAAAGGATTTCTTAAGCTAAATAACTCAACCTTGGGCATTAAACGGTTTTCTCGGTTTCAGAGAGTTTCGTCCACTTCATAAAACTCAAGATTTTGGTTGATAGAAGTAAGCTGGGATACGGGTTAACTTCATCCGTACCCATCACCAGATCCAATTCAGCGATCGCCTTAGGGTAGCAGAATTCCTTTAGCAGCAAAGATTACTTTGAGTTTACTTCGTTGCTATATCGCTGTTACAGTAATCGATCGGTGTTAGCCCTCCCCAGTGGATGGGCATAGTAAGGATCGGAGCAACTGCTAAATCAGGTGGAGTGCCATAGGAATGACTCGAATTCTCGTCATTGAAGACGATTCGACAGTTCAGAGTTTAATTCTCAAACTACTGCAAGCTGAAGGCTTCATAACAATCAGTAGTTCAGAGGGGCGATCGGGGATCGCGATGGCACAGCAACATGAGCCTGATTTAATTATCTGCGATATCATGATGCCGGAATGCGATGGCTACGAAGTGTTAGAAGCCTTACGGCAACATCCCACCACCGCCCGAATTCCCTTCATTTTTCTCAGTGCTAAAGCCGATCGCGCGGCGCTACGTCAGGGCATGGAACTAGGGGCAGATGATTATCTGACCAAACCCTTTACGCGGGCGGAATTGTTAGGGGCGATCGCGGCTCGGTTAGATAAACAAGCTTCCATTACCCAACCTTATATTGATGAGATGAAGCGGGCTGCCCGCAGTCTGAATCAGTTGGCCTATCGTGATCCCCTCACTAACCTGCCAAATCGCATTCTGTTGCATCATCGCCTGCAAGAGTTGCTGATGGAAGCCGGCCGATCGCAGCACCTGATTGCCGTAATGTATTTGAATTTAAATCGCTTCAAAGCGATCAACTTAAGTTTGGGGTACTCCGGTGGCGATCAACTGTTACAAACGGTGGCGGAACGGTTGAGCCATTTGTTTCCCACCGAAGGACAAATTGCCCGTTTAAGTGGAGACGAATTTGGGCTGCTGTTAACCAATGTCAGCAATCGGACGGCGATCGTTGAATTTGCCAAGCAACTTTTGACGATTCTGGCAGAACCCTATGAACTATTTGACCAATATGTGCAAATTCATAGCAGTTTAGGCATTGCGCTGTTTCCTCAGGATGGCAATACGCCGGATACGTTACTCAGTCGCGCCGATACGGCGATGCGGCAAGCCAAAACCCTGGGGGGGAGCCAATTTGCCTTTTACGATGTGCAAATGGATCTGCTGATTTCAGAGCGGCGGATGATTGAGAGTCAGTTGCGATCGGCGCAGATTAATCAAGAATTGGAACTGCACTATCAACCCCAGGTCAACTTAGTGACTGGACGAATTATTGGGGCGGAAGCCTTACTGCGTTGGAATCATCCCGAATTAGGCAGCGTTTCACCCGCAAAGTTTATTCCGGTGGCTGAGGAGACGGGCTTAATTGTGCCGATCGGAGAATGGGTGTTACGCACCGCTTGTTCCCAGGCACAGGTTTGGCGCAATGCCAGTCAAATGCCGATTCGCGTGTCGGTTAATCTATCCGCTCGGCAGTTTAAGCAAGCCAACTTATTGGGTATGGTGACTCAAGTGCTCCAAGAAACCCAATTAGACCCAGCATTGCTAGTGATCGAATTAACTGAAACTTCGGTGATGGAAGATGTAGACACCACGATTTCGATCCTGCAAGAGCTGAAGCAAATGGGCATTCAAATCTCGATCGATGATTTTGGCACAGGCTATTCTTCCCTCAATTATCTCAAGCGATTTCCGATCGATGTCTTAAAAATTGATCAATCCTTTGTTCAAGATATTACGACCGATGCCAATGATGCGGCGATCGCCAAAGCGATTATTGCGATGGCTCAAAGCTTGCAATTAAAGGTGATTGCTGAGGGAGTAGAAACCCAAGAACAATATGAATTTCTCCGTCAAAATGGTTGCAATGCCATGCAAGGCTATTTGTTTAGCCGTCCATTAAATTCCAAAGATTTCATTACGTTGTTAAACAGCGATAAACGCCTTCAAGTTACGCGATAGTAACCATCAAACGTTGAGTTAGCTACCAGCAAAATCCCCCAACCTCCAGCTTAAGCACTAGGGTATGTACACAAGTTGGTGAGTTTGTGTTTGAGTCATCTCGCCCCCTTCTCTAGTATACCCGTAGGGCTATAAGCCCTCTTTCTACGAGGCCGCAGGCTATATTCTGGGGGACTTTGAACGTTCTAATTCCCCCAGAATGGGGGGGCTAGGGGGGCGAAATGCAGGAGCTTGAGGTTGCAGATCACTTGTGTGTACACCGTAGGGTATTGGGGAGCTAGGCAGCGAAGTGTAAGGCCGAATCTCCCACATTAAACAAACCGTTATATTTCTAAAGATTACATCTCCCGAGCCGCTACATTTGTCCTCACAAGTTCCTCAAATTCTTTCCCTACAACTAGGGATGTGGGACTCAGAACACCATCAGACCAACCGCCGAAGCTATTAGAGCCAGTTTCACCTCCCGCTTCAGACCAGGTCTACCAACTGAGTTTCAAGCAGAACGGTTGAGCATCCATGTTCAGCCAACGTTTTAAGAGGACTAGGCACATGCTGAATACTACGATTGATTCCAACGTAGACCCGCAAGCAAATAGAGAAACCGCTTTTGTACTCAAATTTGAACAGGTTGGTTTAAGCGACATTCCCTTAGTGGGTGGTAAGAATGCCTCGCTGGGTGAAATGATTCAACAACTAACCAGCAAAGGTGTCAATGTTCCCAACGGGTTTGCGACCACAGCTTACGCCTATCGTTATTTCATTGAAACGGCGGGTTTAGAAGAAAAACTGCGTCTGCTGTTTGCCGATCTTGATATTGAAGATATGAATAGTTTGCGGCAGGTGGGGAAACAAGCCCGCTTGTTGATGATGCAAACGCCATTTCCCCAAGATTTACAGGATGCGATCGCGGCGGGTTATACGGAATTATGTCAACAATATGGGGCTGACACCGACGTAGCGGTTCGTTCCAGTGCCACCGCCGAAGACTTGCCAGACGCTAGTTTTGCTGGACAACAGGAAACCTATTTGAACGTCCACGGGCTGCAAGGGGTGTTAGAGTCCTGCCACAAGTGCTTTGCCTCCATCTTCACCGATCGCGCCATTTCCTATCGCACCATTAAAGGCTTCGATCACTTTGAAGTTGCCCTCTCCGTGGGTGTGCAAAAGATGGTGCGGTCTGACTTAGCCGCTTCGGGAGTTATGTTCTCGATCGATACCGAGACGGGCTTCAAAGATGCCGCCTTTATTACCTCTGCCTATGGGTTAGGGGAAAATGTGGTGCAAGGTGCGGTTAATCCCGACGAATTCTTTGTATTCAAACCCACCTTGAAGCAGGGCTATAAGCCGATCGTCAAGAAGCGGGTCGGCACCAAAGAGATCAAAATGATCTATGACGTGGGTGGCTCGAAACTGACCAAGAACGTGCCAGTTCCTGACAGTGAACGCGACAAATACTCCATCACTGACGATGAAGTGATCCAACTGGCGAAGTGGGCGTGCATTATTGAAGACCACTACACCCAAATTCGTGGTAGTTACAGCCCGATGGATATTGAGTGGGCGAAGGATGGGCTGACCGAACAACTGTTTATCGTCCAAGCCCGTCCCGAAACGGTGCAATCCCAGAAATCGGGCAATATCCTTAAGTCCTATAGCATGACCGAAAAAGGCAAAGTGTTAGTCCTCGGTCGGGCGGTGGGTGAAATGGTCGGACAGGGTACGGCTCGCGTGATCATGGATGTCCATCGGATTGACGAATTCAAACCGGGAGAAGTCCTGGTCACCAACCGCACCGACCCCGATTGGGAACCGATCATGAAGAAAGCCAGCGCGATCGTCACCAACCAGGGTGGACGCACCTGCCACGCGGCGATTATTGCCCGTGAGTTGGGGATTCCGGCGATCGTTGGTTGTGGGGATGCCACCGAAAAACTCCAAACCGGGCAGGAAATCACGATCTCCTGCTGTGAAGGGGAAGATGGCAAGGTCTATGAAGGTCTACTGCCGTTTGAAGTTAAGGAAGTGGCTCTGGATAACCTGCCTCGGACGCGCACCCAGATTTTGATGAATGTGGGTAATCCGGATGAAGCCTTTAGTCTCTGTGCCATTCCCAATGATGGTGTCGGCTTGGCGCGGTTAGAGTTCATCATTGCCAACCAGATTCAAGCGCACCCCTTAGCCCTGATCCACTACAAAGAACTGAAGGATGAGTTAGCCAAGTACAAGATCGCCGATATCACCAAGCAGTACGACGACAAACCCGAATTCTTTGTCGATAAGTTGGCGCAAGGAGTGGGCGCGATCGCCGCTGCCTTCTATCCCAAGCCTGTGATCGTGCGGATGTCGGACTTCAAGAGTAACGAATACGCCAACCTGCTCGGTGGACGCGAATTTGAACCCCATGAAGAAAACCCGATGATCGGCTGGCGTGGTGCGTCTCGCTACTATGACGAGAAATATCGCGAAGGCTATGCCCTGGAATGCAAAGCCATGAAGCGGGTACGGGATGACATGGGCTTAACCAACGTCATTTTAATGATCCCGTTCTGTCGCACTCCCAACGAAGGTCGCCGGGTACTGGCGGAAATGGAACGCAACGGTCTGAAGCGCGGTGTGAATGGGTTGCAAGTCTATGTGATGTGCGAAATTCCCAGCAACGTCGTGTTAGCCGATGAATTTGCGGAAGTGTTTGATGGCTTCTCGATCGGCTCGAATGACCTGACTCAGTTAACACTAGGACTCGATCGCGATTCCGCTCTGGTGGCTCACCTGTTTGACGAACGCAATACAGCCGTTAAACGGTTGGTCGGCGATGTCATCCGTACCGCCAAGGAAAAAGGTCGCAAGATTGGCATTTGCGGTCAAGCTCCCAGCGATTATCCCGAATTCGCCCGCTTCCTGGTTGAGCAAGGCATTCATTCCATCAGCCTCAATCCTGACTCGGTACTGAAGACGATTCTGGAAATTGCGGAAGCTGAGAAGTTCTAGCTTCAGGTTTCGGCAGTAGAGGAATGTGGGTACAGGATACAGGTTGTGATTAGTTCGTGTTCTCTCTCTAGCGTACCTCTGCTGCCTCCAACTTCTTGATCCGAAGGCTTGATGGCTGTCTCACAACCACCGCCCTTCTGCAAGAAGCACGTTTGGTATCCTGTGCCCTTTTTCATTAAGGAGTCTGACCATGTTTTCACCATTCCAAAAAATTCTGGTCGCCCTTGACAGGTCAGATATGGGTCAGCAGGTGTTTGAGCGATCGCTCGCTCTAGCCCAGACTCATCAGGCTCGGCTGATGTTGTTGCATGTGATGTCGCCAATGGAAGGGGAAGCACCACCAATGATTTACCCCAGACCGGATGGCGTTTATCCCGGTATTTATGAAGAAGCGATTAAAACTTACGCTCGCCAGTGGGAAACCCATGAACGCGAAAGTCGGCAATGGCTCCAGTCCCTAGCCGAACGAGCCACGGCGGCTGGGATCGCAGTTGAGTACACCCAAAATCATGGGGTTCCGGGTCGAACCATTTGCGCGATCGCGAATACCTGGGGCGCTGATTTGATTGTGTTAGGACGGCGGGGACACTCTGGGTTGAGTGAAATGTTATTAGGCAGTGTGAGTAACTATGTCTTACATCATGCGCCCTGTTCGGTATTAACAATTCAAGGTAAGGGTAGTGTGGCTGAGATAAAAGCCACTGAGTCCCTGACGACGAGTAGCCATTGATGATGATTCGATTGTTGGGAGCGATCGCGCATCATTAAGGATAGATTGAATTAAAAGTTTCCTGTATTGGGCTGAGTGATGATGACTGGGAGTTGACAGATAGTTCAATTGCCCAGTCTTTTCTTATGTCAGGCAGAAGAACTTTAAACCGTTTTTTGAGACGGCTACACTGGCGGGAGCAAAATCGCGATTAACTTTTGCCACCCGTAAAGGTCACTCCCTGAATAAAGTAGCGATTAAAAAAGATATAAAGTCCTAATACTGGCAGGGTAAATACCATAGAGGCCGCCATGATGATATTCCAATAGCTAATATATTGCCCCTTAAAGGTATTCAGTCCTAACGGCAAGGTGAACATTTCTGGGTCGAATAAAATCACGACAGGTAATAAAAAATTATTCCAACTGCCCATAAAGATTAGAATTGTTTGGGCAGCTAAGGCAGGTTTGGCAAGTGGCAGAACAATATGCCAGAAAGTCTCTAAGCGATTTAAGCCATCTAAGGCGGCAGCTTCTTCCAATTCAGCGGGAAAATTGACAAAAAATTGGCGCATCATAAAAATGAAGGTGGCATTCACCATTGAAGGAACAATCATGCCTTGATAGGAATTCAGCCAACCCAGAGTTTTGAGAATTAAAAAAGTCGGAATCAGGGTAACCTGGGCTGGAACCGCTAACACGGCTAACACTAAGAAAAACCAAAATCGTTGACCCCGAAATTGCAGTCGAGTTAAGGCATAGCCAGCTAAAGAATTACAAATCAAATTGAGGATTGTGACACTTGTAGCAACAACTAAGCTATTAAACAGCCACCGGGGGAATAGGGGCTCTTCTAAAAAGATTTGGCGGTAATTGTCCAATGTGAATTGCTTAGGGATCAGATTAATTGCTCCACTGGAAATTTCAGCCAGCGATTTAAAGGAGGCAGATAATGCCCAGAGAAAGGGGATTAAGGTAATCCCAGCATAGACAATCAATCCAATATAAAGTAAGCCTTTTAACCAGTTCAGTTTAACTTTCATTGTTAATTTGGTTGAGATGAAAAATTATTTTACTCAACGATCGGAACTTGCAAATAGTCGTTGTTGAATTAGGGTGATCGTAATAATGACGGCAGCTAAAAGAAAGGCGATCGCGGCTGCATAGCCCATTTGTAAATCGCGAAATACATATTGATAAATTAATAGCACTAGTGTGAGAGTGGCATTATTGGGTCCACCGGAGCCATTCGAGAAAATGTAGGATTGATCAAATAATTGAAACGTACCAATAATCCCCATCGCTACCACAAAAAATGTGACTGGTTTCAGTAATGGTAGAGTAATGAATACAAATTGTTCCCAACGATCGGCTCCATCAATCGTTGCCGCTTCATATAAGGATTGGGGAATATCTTGGAGAGCCGCCAAGTAAATCACCATAAAAAATGGGGCGGTTGACCAAATATTCATCAACATAATGCCCTTGAGGGCAACGGCAGGATCACCGAGCCAGTTATAGGTGGGTAGACAGATCGCGGCTAATCCATGATTCAAAAGTCCATTGGTGTTATAAATCCACATAAAGATTAAAGTCAGAACGGCGGACGAAGTAATGGTCGGTAAAAAGTAAATAATTCGCCACCAGTTTTTGCCTGTAATTCCGGCATTTAAAGTTGTTGCCAGTAATAGCGCTAACAGGGTTTGAGATGGAACCACAATCGCCACATATTCCACGGTATTTCTCAGCGCGATCCAAACCCGTTCGTCCTGCCAGAGCCGCGAGAAATTGCGAAATCCGACAAATTCATAGTCAATTCCCCCTAACAATTGCACTTTTTGCAGGGAGAGAAACACGGCATAAAGAATGGGTAGGACAACAAACGTGCCTAACACCAAAATCGTCGGCAACATAAACAAGTAACCGGTGAGATTGGCTCGAATTAGTTCCTGGTAACGATGCGATCGCGTCATAAATAGCTGCCGTTCTGCAAGAGCTAAGGAACAAGAATTTATTAAAGTGTAATTCCTGGTGTAGGGACGTGGCATTCGGTAAAAAGTCTTTGCGATCGTCCCAGAAACGTTTGCCGAATGCCGCGCCCGTACAGGTAAAAGCTTAAAGTTATTCAAATTATTTCATTCTCATTCCTAAGGTTTGAATTACAAAAAGTTTCGGGGAAAGTCAACTGTCTGAAGTGATGTCCGATCGCCCAGTCAACAAAGTGTTGCAACCATGGCATGAAATTCTCAGGTATCCGCCATGATGGTGTAGCGTGTGCTGGGAGTTGACTATGGCGGCTCAACCAAATCGATTACGAATTGAAATCACCGTTTCAGCCCATCGACCGGAGCTATTACAAGGCTTGGATCTGTGGCTGCAATTAGGGTTAATTTCTGACATTGAGGTACGACGAATTGCCCGATCTCACTTGATCTGCCCCTTGCCTGAGGCGGTTATGCAGCCTGTAGTTCCCCCTGAGCCGACTACGGAGGTGCTCCCTCCCTCTCCCATCCCGACCGCAACTTCCGGTGACTTTCTGCCCCCCACCACAACCTCCCGACAACCGCGATCGCCACGCTCTGTCACCCCCCGACCATCCCCTCAGCTAGTCCCGCAACTTTTGAGTTCCTTGATGGCAGAGATCAGCGTGATCTGGCTGCTGTTTCTGGGCGTATTTATGGTGGTGGTGTCGTCGGGTGTGTTGGCGGCAACCCAATGGCAGAACTTCTCCGCGATCGGGCAGTACGGCATTTTATTGGCTTACACGATCGTCTTTTGGGTAGCCAGTAGCTGGACAGGACGGCAGGAAAATTTGCATGTCACCAGCCGCATGTTACAGATCACCACGCTGCTGATCATTCCGGTCAACTTCTGGATGATGGATGGCTTTCAGCTCTGGCAAAGTCCGGTCGGGATCGTCGTCGCGGCTATCGCAGGACTGATGCTATCCGCGATCGCCTTTGGCATCTTGCAATTCAGTCCTCGGAGTAATCTGCTGAACTACTGGGGCTTGAACTGGTTGCAGTGGGGTTGGGCAATGCCTGGGTTTCCCTTAATCGCTACCTACATTGGCAGTATTGGTACGGCAGCGTTCCTATTCCATTGGCAGCAATCCTCCGATCGGGAATCTCAAGATCGAGTAGATGTCGGCATCCTGGCGATCGCCTTTGCCAGTTTGCTGCTGATTGGACGAGCCATCTTTCGGGCAGGCGTACCGATTAACCAACTGGGTCTGGCGCTGGGAATTTCCGGTTGGTTGCTGTGCTGGTTGAGTCGGCAACGCCCTCGCTTAGGGTGGACACAGGCTGGAGTCGGATTGCTGGCGATCGGTTGGCTCGTAGCGATTACTGCCGATCCTCCCTGGCAAGCGATCGCAGTCAGTGGTCTGGGGTTGTGGCTATTGGGCGATCGCCTCCAACGCCGTTGGCAGCTTGAAGATTTGCTGGCATTCTGGCTCGTCGGTTTTCAAGCATTCTTTCTGTTGTGGCTATTAATTCCGCTCTCCGGGCGATCGCAACTCGTGGCTCTGGTCAGTCAGGTGGCAGGAGAATCGTTGCCGCCCTGGCAGTTGATTGGGCTGCGGCTGTTTCCCTACATCGTGTTGATGGTGGTAGCGAGCTTTTGGTTGCGGCAACGAGATCGTAATCAGTTAGCCGACACCACAGAACAACTGGCGCTTTTGTTCGGTATGGTGCTAGGGCTGTTTGGCATCCTCAGTCCGTGGGTGCGATCGCTGTATCTATTGCTGTCTACCGTTACTCTGACTGGAGTCTTGCTGAAGCGGCAACCGGGAGAGCGGGGATTAGTCTACTTAACCCATGTCACCGGCTTGCTAACGATTCTTGCCTGGATTGACTGGCTCTATCCCGCATTAGGTAGTTCGGCTTGGGCGTTGGTGCTATTAGCTGGAGTGGGGCTGGAGTGGGGCTTATGTGTCCTGACCCGGAGTATGTTCTGGCAGCAAAGTAGCTGGTACTTGGGGTTAGGTCTAGCGGGGATTAGCTACCCACTCTTCGTTAATGCCCTCAACCCAATTTATTCCTCTGGCAATCAGGTCAAGCTCGGAGTTAATGCGATTTGGGGTCTGTTCTGGTTAATCGTTCCATTGCTTCTGACTGGCTTAAGTTATTTCCCACGATTCGCTCAACCTAGATTAGCCAATGGCTTAGCAGTAACGGCAATCCTGATGGCACAGTTTCTCACCTATACCGAGATTGATCCGCTGCTGATTAGCCTGGGAGTAGGAACTGGGTTGATGACGGTGAATGCTCAACGGCTGCGCCACTGGTTAGTCGTGGTCTTAACCGTGACTGTCGGGTTGGCATTTGCTAGCACGATCGCATGGCAATATTTCCGTCCGGCGCTGGATGTAGCAACCTGGCTGGCGATCGTGCTGTGGTCACTGTGGTTATTCCGGGCTTGGGCAATGCGCCAGACGGCTGAACTGCCTCAGCTTTATGCCATTGCGGTTGATGCCTGGGCAGGTTTGCTGGCGACGGTAAATCTGTTGATTCTCACCTTTGGCACAGTGCTGACCTTTGTCACCTGGCAGGATGGATTTCCGCATCTGCTGCGATCGATTCTGCTGACGACGGCGGCTGTTCTATTTCGCCTCTGGCAACACCCGACAGAATTGGGGTTTATGGGATTGGCTTGGGGCACAGAATTATTGGTCGCCGGGGGAATTGCCCTGACCAGCCGATCGCTGGAACATCTGGCGATCGCGAATGCGGCTTTGGGGTTAGCCACTCAACTGGCTGGTGATTGGTATCGTTTCCGCTTACCGACCCGAGAATCGTCCGAGGAGCGGGTGACTCCCTACAGGAGTTGGCATGGCATTCCGCTGGTTTATGCCGGACTGAGTATCCTGCTCACCCATCAACCTTTCACAGCAACGACGGGATGGTATACCCTGGCGGCAGCCCTGACCACGATCGGGGTGGGTCGGCGGCAACCTGCATTTAAACCCCTGACGCTATTGGCTCTAGCCATCTTCACCACCGGAGCCTATGAACTGCTGATCTATCAATTAATGCAGGCAACTGGGGGACGGGCAGGAGATGGATCAACCTTGCTAGCCGCCTTAGCCGTGGCGATCGCTATCGGGTATCAGGTGTGCAGTCGTTGGCTATTCCCTTACTTACGGTTAACTCGATCGGAGGGTTCAGCGATCGCCGATCTGCATTGGGGAGCCGGAAGTGTATTTGCCTTGTTCGCCCCACTGATGGGGGTGAGTGACAGTAGTATTCCCGTTTGGACTGGAGTGATGGCAGTCTTGGCAAGCTACGCCATCTGGCAGGGACGGCACCGGGAGCCGTGGATCTACGCTGGAGTGCTGGAGGTGATCTGGACGATCGCCTACCTGCTACATCAATCGCTGCCAACCCAACTCCTATTACTATGGGCAGCGGCGATCGCCAGTGGATTTAGCCTACTGCTGTATCACTTGCCCTGGCGATCGTGGGGCTGGTCGGTGCGTCCCTGGCAGCAATCCGCCATCGTATTACCAGGGATAATAGCGGGAATTACGTCAGGTGGAATTGGGATTCCCAGTCTGCTTATTACGGCGGGATTCTATGCCGGGATTGCGAAAGCTGAATCACAGGTTCGTCTGAGTTACTTGAGTATTCTGTTGGCAGATTGGGCATTTGTCCGGTTCTTTCTGGAGCGATCGCTGACTGATCCGCTCTGGTATATGACATTGTTAACGTTGTCATTGCTCTATGTGGCTCAGGTCGATCCAGCGTTGCGATCGCCATCAGCAAAAGAACAACGCCATCTGTTACGGTGTCTGGCAACGGGAATGTTTTGCCTGACCGCCCTTTACCAATCTGATTTCGCCCTTTGGCAGGGTTTTCTCACAATTCTGCTTAGTATTGGTCTGGTGGTCGTGGGATTAATCCTGCGGGTGCGAGCCTTTCTGTATATCGGGACACTGACGTTTCTAGTTAAAGTGCTGCGCCAACTCTGGTTATTTATGAATAACTATTCTCTGCTGCTATGGGCATTGGGAATTGTTTTGGGATTACTCTTAATCTGGGTTGCCGCTACCTTTGAAGCCCGCCGGAGCCAGACGATCGCTCTAGTCCAATATTGGGTGAATGAGTTAGAAGCCTGGGAATAACGATCGAATTACCTCGTGCCATTAATCAGTAAACCCCGATTCCTCAGAAGCATTCAGATAATTATCCCAGTCTACGTTGGGCATGCGCTCAAACGCTTCATTCAGCGAGATTTCCCACATTCGGCGAATTTTAGCAAGATAAGGCGCACCGAGCTTAAGCTTTAATTCATAGCGAACTTTGAAGCTATCTTTCTCATACATCATCAGGTTAATTGGCGGTCCCACTGAAATATTTGATTTCATCGTGGAATCGATCGACAACAAGGCACATTTAGCCGCCGCTTCTAAGGGGGTATCAAAGGTGAGAATGCGATCGAGAATGGGTTTGCCATATTTCGCTTCACCAATTTGTAAAAAGGGCGTATCTTTGGATGCCTGAATACAATTGCCCTGGCTGTAAATCATATACAGCATTGGTTCTTCTCCAGGTAACTGCCCCCCCAACAAAAAACTGCATTGAAAATCAATATTGTCTTTCTCTAACCAGGGACGATCCTGTTCTTGAATCTCGCGAGCTTTCGCGCCAATATAACGGGCAATTTCATATAACGTCGGCAGGGTATGCAGATTCGGCTCGGTCTTCGCGATCAAATCTCGCCGCAGTAAGGTTAAGGTTCCCTGAGTTACCGAGAGGTTTCCAGCCGTAGAAATTAAGATTACCCGTTCCCCGGGTTGCGAGAAATCGAATAGCTTTTGATGGGTGGAAATATAATCGACTCCAGCATTTGTACGTGAGTCAGCCGCCATCACTAAACCGTGGGTCGTTACGATGCCGAGGCAATAGGTCATGAACAGGATCACGATGAATCAGCATCTCGATTCTACGGTGCTTCGTTGGGAATGTTGGAGATAAATTCTTGGTTCAGAGGGTACACAAACCTGATAGATTGGGCGAGTATCTGCAAGCAAGCATGATTTGGCAAGATGAAAGTCCTAGTTATTGGTGGTGACGGCTATTGCGGTTGGGCAACTGCACTCTATCTGTCAAATAAAGGTTACGAAGTTGGGATTCTGGACAGCCTGGTGCGTCGGCACTGGGATGCGGAGTTATGTGTAGACACCTTAACCCCGATCGCGCCAATCCAGAAACGGTTGCAACGCTGGCATGATCTGACTGGTAAAACTATTGATCTCTTCATTGGCGACATTACCAACTACGACTTTCTCAGCAAAGCGCTGCATCAGTTTGAGCCGGAGGCGATCGTTCACTTTGGCGAACAGCGATCGGCTCCCTTCTCGATGATCGATCGGGAGCACGCCGTACTGACCCAGGTCAACAATGTTGTAGGGACGCTGAACCTGCTCTACATCATGAAGGAGAGCTTCCCGGACTGTCATCTGGTCAAACTGGGGACGATGGGTGAATATGGTACACCCAATATTGACATTGAAGAAGGCTACATCACGATCGAGCATAACGGGCGTAAGGATACTCTGCCCTATCCGAAACAGCCCGGTAGCATGTACCACCTGAGTAAAGTGCATGATTCCCACAATATTCATTTTGCCTGCCGGATCTGGGGACTACGGGCAACGGATTTGAATCAAGGTGTAGTGTACGGCGTTCTCACCGATGAAACCGGCATGGACGAACTGCTAATTAACCGTCTGGATTATGACGGAGTATTCGGTACAGCCTTGAACCGCTTCTGTATTCAAGCAGCGGTCGGACATCCCCTCACGGTCTACGGTAAGGGTGGTCAAACTCGCGGCTTCCTGGATATCCGGGATACGGTGCGGTGTATTGAATTGGCGATCGCGAATCCAGCCAACCCCGGTGAGTTCCGGGTGTTCAACCAGTTCACAGAACAATTTAGCGTTGGAGATCTGGCGCTGATGGTGGAAAAAGCTGGTAGTGCGATGGGCTTAAAGGTGGAAGTGAAACACCTGGATAACCCCCGGATTGAGAAAGAAGAGCATTACTTCAATGCCAAGAACACCAATCTGTTGAATTTAGGTCTACAACCCCATTATCTCTCCGATTCTCTCCTCGACTCCTTGCTGAACTTTGCGATTAAATATAAGCAACGAGTGGACGAGTCGCAAATTCTGCCAAAGGTTTCCTGGAGCCGATAACGCCAAGAATTAGCCATCAGGAGCTAGGGGTGTTAACAGAAAACCGTGTATGACCTCCCTGGCTCTTGCCCCTAAACTCCCGCCCCTTATCCTCTAGAGTTTCCATCCTATATTTATGCGAATTGCCCTATTCACCGAAACCTTTTTGCCTAAGGTTGATGGCATTGTCACGCGCCTAAAGCACACGGTTGATCACTTGCAACGGTTAGGGGATCAGGTCTTAGTAGTCTCTCCAGATGGCGGATTAAGGGAATACAAAGGAGCCAAAATCTATGGCGTTTCTGGGTTTCCGTTACCGCTCTATCCAGAATTGAAATTGGCATTACCGCGTCCCTCGATCGGACGAGCCTTAGATCGGTTCCAGCCGGATCTGGTACATATTGTCAATCCGGCGGTGTTAGGCTTATCCGGTTTGCTGTATAGCAAAACTCGCAACCTTCCCTTAGTCGCGTCCTATCACACCCATTTGCCAGAATATCTACAACATTATGGGTTGGGCATGCTGGAAGGCTTGCTCTGGGAGTTACTTAAAGCCGCGCATAACCAGGCAGCGCTCAATCTCTGTACTTCGACGGCAATGGTACAAACCCTGTCCGAACATGGGATTGAGCGTACTGACCTCTGGCAACGAGGAGTCGATACGGAACTTTTTCAGCCCTACCTCGCCAGTCCAGAGATGCGATCGCGACTGAGTCAGGGACATCCGGAGCAACCCTTATTGCTCTATGTGGGGCGGTTGTCAGCCGAGAAAGAAGTCGATCGGATTAAACCAATCCTAGAAGCCATTCCCGGTGCCAGGTTAGCGCTGGTGGGGGATGGCCCGCATCGCCAAGCCTTAGAAAAACATTTTGCTGATACACCGACTCACTTTGTTGGCTACCTGCAAGGAGAAGAATTAGCCTCTGCCTTTGCCTCGGCCGATGCCTTCATCTTCCCCTCCCGCACTGAAACTTTGGGTTTAGTGCTACTCGAAGCGATGGCCGCAGGCTGCCCGGTCGTCGCGGCTCGTTCCGGTGGCATTCCTGACATTGTGGAAGATGGGGTCAATGGCTATTTATTTGATCCGGCGGATGAGCATGGGGCGATCGCGGCAACTCAACGCCTCTTGGCACGAGCAGATGAACGCGAAACCCTACGCCGCAATGCTCGCCAGGAAGCCGAACGTTGGGGATGGTCAGCGGCAACCCGGCAATTACGGCACTATTATCAAAAGATCATGGCAGCAGAATTATCCCCAGCCGCCTAAGCCAAACATGGTAACAAGGTGCTGTTAACTGGCAGCACCACCATCAAACGGTGAGTGTCCGATGCCTAACTCTTTCTTACTCCGCTTGAGTTGTTTCCAAAGCGCTTTAATTTGCTGATAGGACTCTTCTGGGGTTAGCTTGCCACCCGTCTCCAGGCAAGTAATATAACTCACTCGCTGAGAAAACTCTTGCAGATTGGCATTAAACACCAGATTTTCCGGCTTAACCTCACCCCGGTAGCGGGAACGGGGAAACAAAAAATCTGCACGCTCCATTTTCATCCCTCTCCCTAAAATCAGTTTTTAACGCTTCCAAAGATTAACGATTTTAACCTGAGATTAACCTTGGAACCTCTACCTGAGAGCAGGTTTAGATTGGTCTTAATCTTAAATTAACCTTAGCATCCCAACGGTTCTGTTGCGAAGGGTACAGTTACGCACTGTGGTCATTACAATTTCATCCCAACCAAGGAAAAATACGGTTAAAAGACTCCTCAGACCTTAAGTTTTATATTGCTTTGAATCAGATTAGGGTGAGCTAGATCACTTACGCTTTTGGTCGAGCAACAGATCCGGCAGATGGCTGTGATTTCAGTCCTTCTGGAACATTACCCCAATTGGTCAGACTGCGTAAATACATGACTCCGATCGTGCCGAGAAATAACAGATAACCAACGACCTGAATTAAAAACAAATGATCCTCGTACCCGAATAACGTATGCAAGATAATGCCGGGAAATTGGCGCTCTGGTAAAACCTGGCTGGTGTCCAACAGTAGCGAACCCAGGATACAGGAAGGTGGATCCGCGATGCGATCGCTATAGATACAAAAGTTGGCAGCAGGATGAATCGTGGCGAGGCGATCGAGGGCGAGATCGAGATGACCCAAAGCCGAAACTACCAGCCCAGCAACGATCAGCAGCAAAAATATGCCCATGACCTGGAAGAACTGGCGCAGGTTGATCTTGACTCCCAGGCGAAATAGCAACACTCCGATGCCAACGGCACCAATTAAGCCTGTCACCGCTCCCAATAATGGCATCCAGCCCTGCTGAAATTTTGCTGCCAGGAAAAGTACCGTTTCAAAGCCCTCTCGCAACACCGCGATAAAGATCAGTCCAAAGATTCCCCAGCCTGCCCGATCGCCCCTGGCGAGGGTCTGACTGAGATCGCCCTCCAGCTGACCTTTTAGCAAGCGAGCCTGTTGCGTCATCCAGATCAGCATCCAACTCAACATGGCGATCGCGGCTAAACTAAACCCAACTTGCAGCAAGGGTTTGAAGACGGGGGCATAAACTTGATGGGTCGAATCTAATAGTTGAAACAGCCATGCAAACACACTGCCAACCCCAATACTTGCCAGCAGTCCACCCCCAATCCCGCTATAGACCCAGGGATTTAGTTGGGTTTGTTCCGCCTTGCTCAAGTAAGCTAGGACAATTCCTACCACCAGAGCCGCTTCTACCCCCTCTCGCAAAGTAATGACAAAGGTAGGTAAGGCGGGAGTGAAATCGAGCATGGTTCTCTATCATCAATACATCCCTCCCAATTCTAAAATGTCTGACTCCGCCTCTGGTAGCAGATGTCAATCCGGTAATTACCCCGATTAAGTTCGGTTTCTGTTTCAGCGATCGCCCCCGGTGGCAATGAAGTTATTTCTATGTTGACCTTTAACCACATATCGGCTAGTTGAGGATGAAATTATGAATAGTAAGGGCACATCGTATCTGCTGTGGCTATCAATTTTTCTGGGGATTGGGGGGCTGCATCGGTTCTATAACGGCAAGATGGTATCTGGATTTATCTGGTTACTCACCGGCGGCTTCTTTGGCATTGGTCAGTTCATTGACCTGTTCCTGATTCCGGAAATGGTTGATGAACACAACATCAAAACCATGCGCCGATTGGGGGGAACTGGTTACACCTACGATCAACCTGCCATCTCGCGTCTGTATCAGGCTTCTCCCAAGCTAACGGTTGAACAACTGAGAATGAAACTTTTGAAAGCGGCTCAGGGTCGGGGCGGCAAAATCTCTGTGACCCAGGGTGTAGCCGATACGGGGGCTGATTTTGCCGAGGTGGAAGCCACGCTACTCGGGATGGCAAAGAAAGGTCATGCGGATATTCAAAATGACTCCAAAACGGGTGCTGTTGTCTATGCCTTCCCTGAGTTGTAACGCCTGAATGTTGGCACGATCGTTGCCCCTCGGTGGCTTCAACCTGATCCATAAAAAAACCTCTCGATCGAACTAATCGATCGAGAGGTTGCCGTTTTAGCATCTCAAGGAGTCAACATTTGGCTAACCTGTCCCCTCAAGAGACAGGTCACACCGGAATCACTACTGCACTAGATCAGCATCATGCTTAACGCTACCCAGGTAGTTACCTGTAGGTACGGTCGGAACCCGTTTGTAGGGTACAACATCGTCGCCAAAGTAACGGATGTACTCAGCGCCATTGACGATCGCATCAACCGTTGCCTTTAAGCCTTGACCAATCAACCGATCGTTGTACTGTTGCAGTTCTGCCTGGGTCGCTGGAGCCCGTCCTAACAGATGCCGGAACATCAGTTCAACCACTTTCTGGCTGGGATAGGGCATGTAGAAGCGGCGGCTATAGGTTTCTGAGCTTGCCAGAGTCCGAACAAATTCCCGTACAGAGATTTCACCCTGCTGGAGTTTAACCTCTAATTCGGGGGCGCGGAATTGTTCCGGTACCTGTCCACCAAACACATCCAGCACCTGACAGTACAAAGCCTGGATCACAGGTTCTAGTTCGATCGCCGTCATGCCCTGAGTTACCCGATGAATCCGCGCGGTCTGCCGACTTGTCGCCGTTTCAGGTTCAACGGATACCGCCACATTGCCATAGGAGCGACCGACTTCAACATAGGATTGGCTTGCCCGCGCCTGAGCCGCCATGTCCGCGATCGCTTTACCCGTCAACGGCATTTTCGCCACATCTAACCGAGAGTTCGTTGGCTCAAAGCTAGGCACAACCAGGCTCCGATCTTGCTTGGTCAGTCGGTTGTACAGCGTTTGCGTATTGGGGTAGTTCGCGGCAGGTAGGGTCAGGTAACGGTTGTAAGGAACGGTGTCCTCTCCAAACGCTTGACCGTACTCTGCACTCGTCACCATATTGTTGATGAAGCCGCGCAAACCTTGGGTTGCCAGAATCTGGTTGTACTTGCGGATTTCAGCTTGATCCAGCGGAGCGCGACCCAGGAAGTGCTTCGTTCCTAACTCAATCACTTTCGTATTGGGATAGGGCGCATAGAATTCCCGGATATACAGGCTGGAGGTTCCCAGGGCTTCGATGAACTCCTTCACACTGATATCGCCGTTGCTGAGTTTAGTCTCCAGCACCGAGAACTCATTCTTAATGATGTAAGGAGCAATATCCCGCTCGAAGATCTGGCGATAGGCAGCGCCAACGACAATCTTCAGGTTTGCCTTATCGTTGAGCCCAGTTAGCTTGAACACCTTGGTTTGCTCACGCTTGCGGGTCACGCCCTGGTTAATCCGGAATTGAATATCAGGTTCAGTCCGAATTTCAGAGACAGCCCCCAATTCAATAAAGCGAACGGGTTCTTCCTGGGCAACCTTCGCCCCTTTATCGGCGATCGCACCTACACGGGTGGTTCGTAATGCCAACCCAGATGGAGTCAGGTAGCGCTCATAGGGAACGGTATCTTCCCCAAACGCTTCGCTGTACTCTGGGCTATCCAGAATGGCATCAATCAGAGCATAGAAGCCTTTCTTGGCACAAATATCGAAGTATTTGTTGGTTTCCTGCCGTCCATAGGTCGGACGACCCAATAGCCGCCGGTGAATGTACTCTACCGCTTTCATGATGTAGAGCGGTGTCCAGTACATGCTCCGGAAGGTGTTCGACTTCGCCAACTGACGAATGAACTCCCGCACCGTAATTTCGCCATTTTCTAGCTTGATTTCAGCCACCGATAGCCGTTGACCGGAATAAACTTCCCGTCCAAACACCTGGATGTACGCGGCTCGGATGACGGCTTGGGTAGAACTTTCCGAGAACTTGGTACTGATTCCTTTCAGGTTAGAACTGGAGCTAGATTCCCCAAATAGACCCCGACGGGCGATACCGGTAAAGTTGGGTAATTGATCCAGTTTGAACACCTTCGGTCCCAGCGTTCCCGGAGCCACACCCCGAGCACCAGGGTTAGAAACCTGGCTGTTCACCGCCGGTCCCCGGTTGATCAGAATCCGGCGAGTATCCTTACCAAAAGGCGCTGGTCTGGAATTGGGGTTGCGAGTTTCTTTCGGGAAGATCGCGCCAAACTGGATTTCCAGGGAGTCGTTACCCGCTCCGTAGGGATGCTGATCCGGTAGCGGACGATCGTAGGCGGCAAAGGTGGTGATGAACTGAGGTACTTTGCGGAACGGCGCACTGTAGTTAAACAGGTCTTGCTGCGGACCCCAGTTCCGGCATTCCTGAGCTTCCTGCCCTAACCCACGCAGGTAAGGAACCGTTTCTTCCCCGAAGTAATCCGCATATTCCTGAGAATCGATCAGGGCATCAACAAGTTTGGGTAGACCACCACTGGAGACGATCGAGAAATACTTCTGTACTTCCTCACGAGAACCAGGCCCACGACCGAGGATATGGCGAAATGCCAGTTCCAGTGCCCGACTGTTGATGTAGGGTTCAAAGAAGTTCTTGCGATAGAGCGGCGACTTGGCAAGGCGACGAATAAACTCCTTCATGGAGATTTCGTTGTTCTTCACCTTGGATTCCAGATCGGAAATTCCTAAGGAGTAAGCCCGAGTAATATCGCGCTCAAACACCTGGCGATAGGCGGCTTTGACTGCTTCATTTTTCTCCGCCGGGGACAGCCCAGGCTTCATCACAAACTTGGGACGACGCTCAGCCGCATTGAAATAGATTTGAGGCAACTCTAAGCCTTGTAAATCAGCCGAAGGACGCTGACGCAGCTTCGTCGAAGGCGTGGGTGCTTTAAACTCAGTCAGCGTGACATCGAAGTATTGACCCACGACGGCTTGTGCTTCAGGATCATCCCGGAAGTAGCCCAATGCAGCGACCTTCATTTTTTGCAATGCTACGATCGTCGCTTCGCCAGAGCAAGCCCGTTCGATGATTTCCCGCAAGCCGCGCACGTTGACCGACAGAATGTTGGGATCTCCTGCCACGATCGCATAGGTGGTGTAACGCAGGAACCAACTTAAGTCACGTAACGATTTCGCCATGTTGCTCGGACCATAGCGAGACACGTTAATCGGGCGGAAACCAGGAGGAGTCGGACCACCATCTCCGGTTGTGCTGAAGATCGAGCGCAGACCTCCGAAGAGTCCACCGCCGCCACCGCCGCCACCTTTCGCATCCACGTAGGTCACGGTACCCAGTCTCATGCCTTCTTGCGTTGTCATGACGGTACCAGCCACCGTTTTTACGGGCGCTTCAGCCGGTTTTTCTAAAAACGACATGGGAGAGCCACCCACAAAAATACTGTTGGCAGCTCTTGAGACAATAATTTCCGAATTGCGGGTCAGCGTTTCTGCGATCGCCAATCGCTTCGCGCCGGAACTGAAGTAGCGTGCTAACTCATCTAGCTCACCCCGTCCCAGGAAGCGATCTTGTTGTTCAGCCTGGGAAATTGTTGCGACTGGCAGGGTCTGATAAAGATTTGGGCGTGCAACCGAGCTTCCACCACTTGCTTTAACACTCATTGGATTTCAAAAGCTCCCTATGCGGATCGTTTAAGTGCGTTAAGTGCGTTAAATCTGACCAGCGTGTCACCTGACAACCATTCAGAAACCTTATTCAACCTGGACAAGGCTCCGATCAAGACCTCCAGAGGTAACGGTGCAGGGTCAACCAGCTCAATAATTAGATTAGAACGATTCAGGTACAACGACTCCATTTATTAAAAAGTATGTAGAACCCGAACGCTCGATTTATCGTCAGATCATAGAAGATTTAGGTAACTTAACTGAGAGCCCAGAAATGTTTTGTTACAAAAGGTCATAGTCGCCAGAATGGACGCGTGAAGGGATCCAGAAATAGTAGATAGTGGAGAGTGGTCAAGTGACGAAACTATCGACGACGAATCCATGACTGACGCTCAAGGCATTAGCACTGCTGTTGCAAAACTTTACGATACCTATCCCTTTCCGCCGGAGCCCTTACAGGATGAACCGCCGTTAGGGTACAACTGGCGCTGGAACTGGTTAGCGGCCTATAGCTTTTGTACCGGACGGAAACCTGAACACCAGGCAATTCGGATTCTGGATGCGGGCTGTGGTACAGGCTGTGGCACAGAATATTTGGTCTATTTAAATCCCCAGGCGCAGGTCACGGCGATCGACCTGAGTGCCGGAGCCTTAGCGGTGGCAAAAGAACGGTGTCAGCGCTCTGGATGTAGCGATCGCGTGGAGTTTCACCATCTGAGTTTGTTTGATGTTGATCAGGTTCCGGGTGAATTCGATCTGATTAATTGTGTGGGAGTGCTACACCACACCCCAGATCCGATCCGGGGCATACAAGCTTTAGTACGCAAACTGGCTCCCGGCGGCATCATGCATATTTTTGTCTACGGCGAACTGGGACGCTGGGAAATTAAATTGATGCAGGAAGCGATCGGTCTACTTCAGGGCGATCGTCAGGGGGACTACCAGGATGGTGTGAAAGTCGGACGGCAAATTTTTGCCTCGCTACCCGAAACCAATCGCCTGCTGAAGCGGGAACAGGAACGGTGGGCATTAGACAACCAGCGCGACGGCTGTTTCGCCGACATGTATGTCCATCCCCAGGAGATCGATTACAACGTCAATACGTTATTTGACCTGATTGATGCTGCTGGGCTGGAATTCCTTGGGTTTTCTAATCCCCGTTCCTGGCAGCTAGAACCCTTAATTGGCAAAGAAGCAGAATTGCTGGAACGAGCCGATCAGTTAAGCGATCGCCAACGTTACCGACTGGCAGAGTTACTGAATCCAGAGGCAATCACCCACTATGAATTCTTCCTGGGACGACCCCCTCTACCACGCCATGATTGGCAGAATGATTCGGAGCTATTAACTGCCATTCCCGATCGCAACCCCTGTATGGATAGCTGGCCGAGCCAATGCCTGTTTAACTACGAGTATCAGGTGATTAACCTGTTGGCGGATGAGTTAACATTTCTGCAAGCCTGTGACCAAAACCAGGGGCGGCAAACCGTTCAAGCTCTGATGACTCAGGCGGGAATTGATTTAGCTCAAGTGCGGCGGTTGTTTGAGCAAGGATTAATTCTGTTGACCCCAAATTTACGTTAAGTATTATTACTCGCTGCGTGATATGATTTTTCAGGGTCTCAAACGTGCAGGATCACCGCCTGAAACTGTTCAAGTTTCGGTCGCTTGCCGTGGCAGCACTCCAGCCTTTACTGATAGCTGAACCGTACCTGTCATGAGTGATGAACCTCAAGTCAGTTCCCCGTCAGAGGAACCGAATAATTCCATGCAGGAGTTTTACCAACTTCAGCAGGAATTGCTGATCATCACGCTGGTGCTTACAGGGGTGATCTTTGCCTCTGTGTGGATTTTCTACTCTCTCAACATCGCTCTGAATTATTTACTTGGAGCGTGCACAGGTGTGGTTTACTTGAAAGTATTGGCTAGAAACGTTGAGCAACTGGGTAAGCAAAAGCAGCAAATTGGTAAGTCTCATTTAGCGATTTTTATTGGGCTGATTATAGTAGCAACTCAGTGGAATCAGCTACATGTCCTACCAGTTTTTTTAGGTTTTCTTACCTACAAAGCCACGCTCATCGTTTATATGTTCCGAAGCTTGATGCCTTCTGACTCTCACTAGTCAAGCAACGCCAGACCTTTCCACTCCCTGAACCATCTGGGAAAACCGCTCAGAGTCAAATGCTAAGTTTTCTCACTCCTTCGATTCCTCATCTTGCCAGTTTAGAAGTGGGTCAACATTTCTACTGGCACATTGGTAATCTCAAAGTTCACGGACAAGTGTTTCTCGTGTCGTGGATTGTGATCGGGCTATTATTGATTGCCTCGATCGCAGCGACGCGGAATATTCAACGGGTTCCTCAAGGCATCCAAAACTTGATGGAGTATGCCCTGGAATTTGTCCGAGACTTGGCGAAAAACCAACTGGGCGAAAAAGAATATCGTCCCTGGGTTCCGTTCATTGGCACCCTGTTCCTATTCATCTTTGTCTCCAATTGGTCAGGGGCATTAGTGCCCTGGAAGCTGTTTAAGATCCCGGAAGGTGAGTTGGCAGCTCCAACCAATGACATTAATACGACGGTCGCGCTGGCATTGCTGGTGTCTCTGGCATATTTCTATGCCGGATTCAGCAAAAAGGGACTCGGGTATTTTGCCAAATATGTGCAGCCGACCCCGGTGCTACTGCCGATCGCGATTCTAGAAGACTTCACCAAGCCGCTGTCCCTCAGCTTCCGTTTGTTTGGTAACATCCTGGCGGATGAATTGGTGGTGGCGGTGCTGGTTCTCCTGGTGCCTCTGTTTGTACCGCTGCCTGTCATGTTACTGGGTCTATTTACCAGCGCCATCCAAGCGCTAGTATTTGCCACCCTGGCAGGCGCTTACATTCACGAAGCTCTGGAGGGTCACGGAGAAGAGCATGGGGAGCATTAGTTAAGTTCCTCGATCAACGCTGGAATTTTGGAATGAGTTCAGAGTGCGGCTTGCGCTTCCTGACTGTCCAAGTCTAGAGTTCAACATTGTTTTGTCGTCTGTTTATTCAGTTCTACAAGGATAGTCATTATGAACCCAATGATTGCTTCTGCTTCTGTGTTGGCTGCTGCTCTAGCGATCGGTCTGGCTGCAATCGGTCCTGGTATCGGTCAAGGTAATGCGTCCGGTTCTGCGGTGGAAGGGATTGCTCGTCAGCCCGAAGCAGAAGGCAAAATTCGCGGTACGCTGCTGCTCACCCTGGCGTTCATGGAATCCCTCACCATCTACGGTCTGGTGATCGCTCTGGTGTTGCTGTTCGCTAACCCCTTCGCGTAAGTCTTCAGCAGTCCGGTTTCAGGCATCGAGCGTTAGGTTTGACTGCCTGAAACCAGAATCCTGGCCCCTAGAAACCTAATCGAACACAGTAATGTTTGACTTTGATGCCACCCTGCCCTTGATGGCAGTTCAGTTCCTGCTCTTGACCGTTGTTTTGAACATTGTGTTCTACAAGCCGCTGACGAAGGCGCTTGAAGATCGGAGTGAATATATCCGCTCGAATGAAGCGGATGCCCGTGAGCGGTTGGCGAAGGCAGAAGCTCTTGCTCAACAATATGAGCGTGAACTTGCTGAGGCCCGGAAGCAATACCAGGCCACGATCGCAGCAGCGCAAGCAGAGGCACAGAAACGCTCTGCTCAAAAGATTGCTGCCGCTCAACAAGAAGCCCAGGCTCAACGTGAACAAACTCAGCGAGAGCTTGATCAGCAAAAGCAAGCAGCGATGCAGGCGCTAGAGCAGCAGGTCGAAGAACTGAGTCATCAGATTTTGGGCAAGCTATTGGTGGGTGTTTAGTCGCTGATAGCGAAATTGTGAAGAGCGCAGTCGTGGATGTAGTGATATGGGAATTTTCATAGAGCTGGCAACAGGAGCTAGTTTGCTGGCTTCTGAGGCAGCAGAGGGCGGCGGTTGGGGGCTGGATCTCAATATCCTGGAAACCAACCTGATTAACTTAGCGATCGTCAACGTGATTGTGTTCTACTTCGGACGCAAGTTTTTGGGCAAGAGCCTGGGCGATCGGCGCGAATCGATTCAAACTGCAATTCAAGAAGCCGAGTCACGGAAGAAAACGGCGGCGGCGGCACTGGCGGATCAACAGCAGAAGTTGGCTCAAGCTCAAGCGGAGGTGCAGAAGATTACCACCGCAGCAGAGGAAGCGGCAAGAACGGCTAGCGCTGAAATTCTAGCGAAGGCAGAACAGGACATTCAGCGGATGCGGGAGGTCGCGGCTCAAGACCTCAGCACTGAGCAAGAGCGGATCATGAATGAGTTGCGGCAACGGGTAGTGGCTCTGGCACTGCAACGCGTAGAATCAGAATTGCCGAATCGCTTAAATGACGATAGCCAACGGCATTTAGTCGATCGCAGTATTTCGTTGTTAGGAGGTTCCTGATGAGTACGGGTGGAATTACCTCAAGAATCTCTGAGCCTTATGCTGAGGCGCTCATGTCGATCGCGAAATCTCAGGATCTGGTGGATAAGTTTGGTGAAGATGCCAGCGAACTCATCCGAGTCCTGAACGAATCGACGGATCTGAGTCAGTTTCTTGCCAATCCAACCATCAAGGGCGATAGCAAGAAAGACGTTTTGCAACAAGTCGTTGGCGATCAGATTCATCCGTTGATGAAAAACTTTTTGATGCTCCTGGTTGACCATCACCGCATCCCCTTCTTGGGCAGCATTTGCAAGCAGTATCAGGTGCTACTCCGGGAACTCCGGCAATCTGTGTTAGCCGAAGTGATTTCCGCCGTTGAACTCACAGACGAGCAAAAACAAGCTGTGCGGGAACGGGTCATGGGCATGACAGGATCGCATCAAGTTGAACTAGAAACTAAGATTCAACCGGATCTCCTGGGTGGCGTGATTATCAAAGTTGGTTCTCAAGTTATCGATGCTAGCTTGAGAGGTCAACTCCGGCGCATCTCAGTCCGGCTCAGTAATGCTTAGTTCTATATCATGAGTGGCTTTTAGGTGTTCTAGAGCCATTGGTTTAAGACTGACAACCTTCAACATTCAACCCTCTTAAAGAGCAACTCCCATGGTAAGCATCAGACCTGACGAAATTAGTAGCATTATTCGCCAGCAGATTGAGCAGTACAACCAGGATGTCAAAGTTTCCAACGTTGGTACTGTGCTGCAAGTTGGTGACGGGATCGCCCGTGTTTATGGCTTAGACAAGGTAATGTCCAGTGAACTGCTGGAATTTGAAGATGGCACCGTTGGTATCGCGCTCAACCTGGAAGAAGACAGTGTTGGTGCGGTGTTGATGGGTGGTGGCAGACAAATTCAAGAAGGCAGCACCGTGACAGCGACTGGACGAGTTGCTCAGATCCCGGTCGGTGACGCGATGATTGGTCGTGTTGTAGACGCTCTGGCTCGCCCGATCGACGGTAAAGGCGACATCCCCACCAGCGAAACCCGTTTGTTGGAATCTCCGGCTCCTGGTATCATCTCCCGGAAATCGGTGTACGAACCGATGCAAACCGGAATTACCGCGATCGACTCGATGATTCCGATCGGTCGGGGTCAGCGGGAACTAATCATTGGTGACCGGCAAACTGGTAAGACCGCGATCGCCGTGGATACCATCCTGAACCAAAAGGGTGGCGACGTGATTTGCGTTTACGTTGCGATCGGGCAGAAAGCTTCTACTGTGGCTAACGTGATCAACGTATTACGTGAGCGGGGTGCTTTGGATTACACGATCGTCGTGGCTGCCAACGCCAGTGATGCCGCTGCCCTGCAATACCTGGCTCCCTACACCGGCGCAACTCTGGCGGAATACTTCATGTATAAAGGCAAGCACACCCTGGTGGTGTACGATGACCTGTCGAAGCAAGCGCAAGCCTATCGCCAAATGTCGCTGCTACTGCGTCGTCCGCCCGGTCGGGAAGCCTATCCTGGAGACGTGTTCTACCTCCACTCCCGTCTGTTGGAACGGGCGGCAAAACTCAGTCCCGAATTGGGTGAAGGTAGCATGACCGCGCTACCGATCGTCGAAACCCAGGCGGGTGACGTGTCGGCATACATTCCGACCAACGTGATTTCGATTACCGATGGTCAGATCTTCCTGTCCTCTGACCTGTTCAACTCCGGTCTACGTCCGGCGGTAAACCCAGGGATTTCCGTGTCTCGGGTGGGTTCTGCGGCTCAAACCAAAGCTATGAAGAAAGTGGCGGGTAAGGTGAAGCTGGAACTGGCGCAGTATGACGACCTGCAAGCGTTTGCTCAGTTTGCTTCTGACTTGGATCAAGTAACCAAGAACCAACTCGCTCGGGGTCAGCGCTTACGCGAGATTCTCAAGCAGCCTCAGTATGCCCCGTTATCGGTGGCTGAACAGGTGGCTGCCATCTACGCCGGGATCAACGGTTATTTGGATGACATCCCCACCGACAAAGTAGCACCTTACCTGCAAGGGCTACGGGATTACCTGAAGAACAGTGCTTCTAAGTACGGTGAAATCATTCGCGATCGCAAAGAGCTGAATGAAGAAGCCGAAGGCATCCTGAAAGGTGCGATCGTCGAGTACAAGAAGACCTTCATGGCCGCGTAGAACGCTACACCAAGCGATCAGCCGTCAGTAATCAGTCTGACTGAAGGCTGATCGCTGATGGCTGACAGCTTAAGGAGATAACACTATGGCAAACCTTAAAGGGATTCGCGATCGCATCCAATCCGTTAAAAACACTCAGAAGATCACCGAAGCGATGCGCTTGGTGGCAGCCGCGAAGGTTCGCCGTGCCCAAGAACAGGTGATTGCAACTCGACCATTCGCCGATCGACTGGCGCAAGTGCTGTATGGCTTGCAAGCTCGTCTGCGGTTCTCAGAAGCTAATCTGCCGTTATTAAAAGAGCGTCAGGTCAAGCGGGTGGGATTGTTGGTAGTGTCCGGCGATCGGGGTTTATGTGGCGCTTATAACGCTAACATTATTCGACGGGCAGAGAACCGAGCTAAGGAACTACAAGCCGAAGGACTAGAGTATCGGTTTATTCTGGTGGGTCGGAAGGCAACCCAGTACTTCCAGCGGCGAGAACAACCGATCGAACTAACCTACACGGGCTTAGAGCAAATTCCGACGGCAGCGGAAGCGTCTCAGATTGCCGATGGTCTACTATCACTGTTCTTATCTGAGGAAGTAGACAAAATTGAACTGGTCTACACTCGATTTGTGTCCTTGATTAGCTCTCGTCCGGTAATTCAAACCTTGTTACCGCTTGATCCCCAGGGTTTAGTGGCTGAGGATGATGAGATTTTCCGGTTAACCACGCGAGGTGGACAGTTTGAGGTAGAACGCTCTAAAGTCACGGCTCCTGAAGTCCGGGCATATCCTCAGGACATGATCTTCGAGCAAGATCCCGTCCAAATCCTGGATGCCCTATTACCCCTTTACCTCAATAACCAACTATTGCGTGCGATGCAGGAGTCGGCAGCGAGTGAATTGGCGGCTCGGATGACGGCAATGAATAACGCGAGCGATAACGCGAAGGAACTCATTTCGAGTTTGACATTGACCTACAACAAAGCTCGTCAGGCGGCAATCACCCAAGAGATTCTGGAAGTGGTTGGCGGTGCCGAAGCCCTCAAGTAAGGTTGTTCTCTGAATCAAATTTTTCGCAGCGTCTGAAGTTCAGGCGCTTTTTTGTTAGGAATAGAGACGTTACCTGAATCTTAGAGGCAAGATGAACAATTGGTACACAGCCCGAGCCATAGCTCACCGCATTTTGATTGAGTTAGGACGGCGGCAACGCAGTTTAGTGTTTTGGAGTGTGTTTCCTGTAGTTGTCCTGCTGCTGAATGGACTGATTATGACCGAACGCTCCAAGTTCCCGTTATCGGAAGCTTTTGAGCGAGCATCGGCGGCAACCCTGGTAGGAGCCGCACTCTTCTTTAGCTGTTTAGGCGGCAGCGTCGCTACGGTTGTGGCGGAACGGGAACAACAAACTTTAAAGCGACTGTTTTTATCCCCGTTAAGTGGGGGTGCCTATTTTTTAGGTATTTTTGCTGCCCATAGCACGATCGCCCTGGGACAAACTCTCTTAGTGGTGGCGATCGCCTATGGATTCGGAGCGCGGTTTCAAGGCTCGGTCTGGCTCAGTAGCACACTGATCCTGCTCAGCATCTTCTCCTATGTCGGCGTTGGGTTTATCTTAGGGACGCAATTTGCCAAGCGTACAGAAGATGTGAATACCCTGGTTGCCACCTTTGGAGTGCCATTGCTGATTTTGGGCGGAGCCTTTGTCCCAGCCTCGATCTTTCCGAACGTTTTACTGGATCTGGCTCAGTACAATCCGATTTATCACATGAATGAAGCCTTGACCCAAGTCACTACCGAAGGGAAGTCACTGTCAGACATTGCTGAACATTTCTGGTTTTTGATGATCTTTGCGGTAGCGATGTTAGCAGCAGGTTGGCTATCCTATCGTCGGATGCTGCAAGTCGAGCGACGGTTGTAACCAGCAACGAAATAGAGAAGAAATCAGAGATTTATTTGAACTGAAATGCCGCGATCGCGAGGCAAATCCAGCCAACGATAAAAGCGACACCGCCCAACGGTGTAATGGCTCCTAGCCACTTGATCCCACTGAGGCTGAGGAGATAGAGGCTACCGGAAAAGATCACAATTCCGATGATGAAAGCATAGCCCGCGATCGTGACTGTAAGAGGTGGCAGTTCAACGCGACTCAATAACACTGCTACCAGGAGTAATGCCAGAGCATGATACATCTGGTAGCGGATCCCTGTTTCAAAGATGGTGAGGGCACGATCGCTCAGGTGATCCCGCAGGGCATGGGCGGCAAAGGCTCCACCAGCGACCGCTATCCCGGCAAACACAGCCCCGATGGCAAGGAAGATCTGAGTTATCAGCATGGGATTTACTGCCCTAAATAAGCTTCTAACACCTGGGAATTGGATTGAATTTCGGCAGGAGTGCCAACCGCCAGGTTACGACCCTCTGCCAGTACCCAAACCCGATCGCAGAGAGACATCACGACATCCATATTATGTTCAATTACCAGAAAGCTCATGCCCTCCCGATTCCAGGTGAGGATGCGATCGCAGATTTGATTAATTAAGGTAGGATTCACACCTGCCGCAGGTTCATCTAACAGGATCAGCTTAGGATTGGTCATTAACGCTCGCCCCATTTCCAGCAACTTCCGTTGCCCACCGGATAAGGCTCCCGCGTATTCATAAGCCATGTGGGACAACCCAATTGAGTCGAGAATCGTCATTGCCCGATCGCGCTGCTGGCGTTCTTCCTGAGCAATTTGCTGTTGCTGAAACCAGGTATTCCAAAATTTTTCCCCCGTCTGGTGTTGAGTTGCCAGGAGCATATTTTCTAGAACAGAGAGGCGGGAGAGTACCCGAGCAACCTGAAAGGTGCGTACCATGCCCATCTGGGTGATCTGATGGGGTGGCAGCTGTTGAATTGGCTCACCGTCAAATAATACCCGTCCCTGATCCGACCGGATAAAGCTAGAGAGCAGATTAAACAACGTGGTTTTGCCTGCCCCATTCGGACCGATCAGCCCCGTGATACTGCCTTTAGCCACTTCGATTGCCGCATTATCGACTGCCCGAATCCCCCCAAAGTTTTTGACTAACCCGTTGGCGGCTAGAATTGGCAGTTCAGGTCGGGAAGCTGGAGTCCGAGCGGATTGATCAGCCACAGTATCCACAGCATCCTGAGAGTAGACGGGTTCTGGCGGTAGGGATGTGCGATCGACAGGAGACAAATCCGGGGTGTTTGACGCTTCATCGACCAAGGGTAAGTTCCTCCTTTTTACCTAAGATGCCTTGTGGTCGCGCCATCATCAGCACAATTAACAGCAAGCCAATCACCATCAATCGTAGTGCGCCTAAACGGGCATCATCTAATGGAATCAATGCCGGTAGGGCAAAGCGAGTCACCGTGAAGTAAATCTGGAAGATTGCTGCTCCTAGCAGCGTACCAGCATTGTTGCCCGACCCCCCTAGAACCACCATCACCCAGGCATAAAAAGTAATCAATGGAATAAAGCCATCGGGGTTAATAAACGTCAAGTTCCAGGCAAAGAAAGCGCCCGCCACGCCCGCGATCGCCCCACCCAGCATCAGGGATTGAATTTTATACCAGAACACGTTTTTGCCCAGGGCTTTGGCGACCTCCTCATCCTCACGAATCGCTTTCAGCACCCGTCCCCAGGGTGAGCGAACTAAGACTTCCAGCCGCCAGTAGACTAAGGCTAGGACGACGACCACAAGCAACATTAAGCCAGATTTATACGAGTAGTCGAACAAGAGGCTAGATACGCCAGCTTGATAGAGCAGCAGCCCAATTAAGCCAACCGCGAACCCCCAGAGCCAGTTAGAGACGGGAATGGCAGTTGGAGTAGCCACTTCTAGCGGTTTACCCCGATCGTGCGGCGGTCGTCGCATCCAACGCCAAACTTGCCAACCCCCAATCGCAAATATAACTGTCCAAATTGCGACCATGACGAGCCGACTGGCAAAGGTCGGAGCCGTTAAGTTGCCGAGTGGTAGAAGCTGGTTCGGAATGGGAATGCCCAATGCCCCCCGCGTCAGCCACTCTTCATTCAGGGCAATCAGCCGTACCACTTCCGATACGCCAATAGTGACGATCGCCAGGTAATCTTCCCGCAACCGTAAGGTAGAGATGCCAATCCCTAACCCCAAAATGGCAGCAAGTACAGCACCGACCAGCACTGCCAGAATCAGGGGCACTCCTTTAAGGCTTAATAACACCGTGGCGTAAGCACCGATGGTCAAAAAGGCAACATGTCCGAAATTAATCAGTCCAGTGAAGCCCCATTGCAAATTCAGTCCCAAACTAAACAGGGCATAAATGGCAGCCAGGGTAATCAATACCACTAAATTGCCAGGGGTAAAAAAGGCGAGAAAGTCAGCCAACGAGAAACCAGTCATGGGCTTAAGGTCAAAGGCGATCGGAATTGTATCCTATCAGGCAACCTTCCCCTGTAGCTATCGGTTCACTTCAGAATTTACTTCGCAAGAAACAAAAATGATGTTGGTAATTCATCCAAACTTTAATTTCTTAAAAGATGATTCAGACCTAATTTTGGGAACGCTAACCGTAACAGCGGTACTTCTAGCCACTGCCTGATCGCCGAATTGAGCGCAGCAATCTTGGAGTTATGGTTAATCGTCTGAGAACCAAAGTGCATCGCCTGATTGATCAGCTGTCCGATGAGCAACTGGTCAATATCTGGGCAGACCTATCGGATCTGTATTGTGATTCCTACATGATTCAGGCAATTCAAGCGTCTAAACAGAGTCTCAAACCGGGAGACACCTTGACTCGTGAAGAAGCCCTGCGAGTGTTGCCCCATCTCTAGCAAGCTGCCAACCGGCATGAAATTGCTAGGGACTGCTCCATCACTGTTCTGTCCACCATTCTCCTAAGGTCGTTTATGAACACACTAGAGCAGCAGACTTCCGCCCGGAGGATGCATACCCCCCAAGGGCTAGAGATTCGCTACGAACGGGGATTTTTACGGGATCTGAAACAGCTAGAACCGGCGGCGGCCTGTCAACTGCAAAAATTTGTCTTTGAAGACTTTTATCAGATTAACCAGATCCAGGAATTACCAGAATTTCGCCAACTGGGTACGAGTGGAATTTTCTATCGCTTCACCTTAGATCATTACTTAATCAGCCTGGAAGTCACCGGACAAATCGTTAAGTTTCTGCGAGTCCTGCCTAAACCAACGATTTAGCCGCAAGAAATGTCGCGATCGAGCTTTCAGATTGTCCAAGACTGGTTCAGCAGATGCTGATTAGTAGTAGAAACCAACCAGATGCAAACAGCGTTCGGCAAGGTTTCCAGCCGTCAATCAGCTTAAAACTTGGCAAACTCCTCATCAAACGCGAGAATGGAGGATATGTCTGCCATCCCAAATTCTATTGTGAATAACGTCCGCACTGTTTCTGACACCAAGCGAGCCTTTTATAACATCCACACTCGCCCCATTAACTCAATTTATCGCCGGATTGTCGAGGAGTTGATGGTAGAAATGCATTTGCTTGCGGTCAATGTGGACTTCCGCTACGACCCGTTGTATGCATTAGGCGTTGTCACGTCCTTCGATCGCTTTATGCAAGGGTATCGTCCCGAGCCAGATAAAGCCTCGATTTTTGCTGGACTCTGTCAAGCCCTCCAGGATGATCCACAGCGTTACCGCAGTGATGCCGATCGTTTACGAGCAATGGCAAGCTCCATGTCAGTTGAGAATTTGTTAGCCTGGTTTGGACAGGCCGCTACCGCTCCAACCGATGACCTCCAGGGAGCGATTCATGCCAGCGTTAGCAGTCCTAACTACAAATACAGTCGGCTGGCGGCGGTGGGCGTATTTACCCTACTGGAACTGGCTGATCCAGATCTAGTAAAAGACGATACCCGGCGGGAAGAAGCCATAAAACAGGCTGCTATGGCATTAAAACTGCCAGACGATAAAGTCCAAAAAGACTTGGAATTGTATCGAGGCAATCTAGATAAGCTCGCCCAAGCCCAGGCAGTCATGGAGGATATCCTGAAAGCCGATCGCAAGAAACGCGAACAGCAGGCGAATGCCACAACATCCAGTCCCGCAGCCGCCCCCAAAGACGAAGCCCCCTCTGGTTCCTAAGGTAATGAATGGGTAGTCACTTACCGCTCACTGAGCAACAGGGTCACTATCGTTACGATCCGCGATCGCTGCACCAGGCTGGACCCGCCCGGATTTTTCCCTATATTGGGGATGAAGGGATCTGGCAATATCTTCTGACTGGATTACCACGCCAACTGGTAAAACAGGGACGGGTTTCCCAACCCTGGAGCTTAGTATGGCAACGGATGGAGCATACCTCTCAATCCTTAAGTGAAGGTTGGGCGCAGATCACCACCCTGCTGGTAGATTTGCAGGTCTTCCAGTCCGGTTGGTTTAATTTCCATCTGCCACCGAATGAGCAGTTTGATGCTAACTTTGTGCGGCAGCGCCGATCGATGATGCTGGCGATGCTGGCGGCAAAACAGGCGGTGTCGGCGGTTCGTCCGCAAGGTACTCTCACCCAAACGGAAATAGCGACTCAACAGCGTACCCGATTTTACCAGGCTTTAGAACGGCACCAGCGATCGCGTCCTGTAGTTGCCCAAATTCATCAACGGGAGGGGGGACTCAGCGATCGAGAGTTTGCCCGCCAACGGTTAGCCGGACAAAACCCGATGGTGATCCGGCAGGTACAGGCGGCGGATCAACCCCGACTGCAAAGCTGGGCAACCCAACCGTTAACCCTCGCCAATGGTAGTCCCATTGATCTGATCGAGGCATCTGCTACTCAGAAATTATTTATTGCCGACTACCCCTGCTTAGAAAACCTGACTCCGGCTGAGTTACAGCCCGGTCGCTATGTGGGCAGTCCGATCGCAGTATTTCATTGCTCGCCCCAGGGGTTAGAGCCACTGCTGATTCAGGTTGAGCCGGGACGGGTGGTGTTGCCCCCCCAGGCTGGAGGCGAGGCAGATGCCTGGATGCAGGCAAAACTCTATGTCCAGGTGGCAGATGTCACCCATCATGAACTGATTTCCCACCTGAGCGATACTCATTTGGCGATGGAGGCAATTGCGATCGCCACCTGTCGGCAACTCCCTACTAACCATCCCCTCTACCAATTGCTGCGTCCCCACTTTCAGTTTTTGCTAGCGATTAATACGCGGGGCAATGAGGTGCTGTTAGGTGAAAATGGCGCGATCGATCAACTAATGGCACCCACACGGGAAGCTTCACTGGCATTAATTAATCAAACATACCGCAACCGTCCGTTTGCCGATTATGCTCTCCCCCGCAATATTCAGAGTCGGGGCGTAGATGGGGATGTGTTGCCCGACTTTCCCTATCGGGATGATGCCAAGCTACTATGGCAGGCGATCAATCGCTATGTCAGCCGCTATTTACAACGCTATTACCCGGACGATCGCGCCATTCATCAAGATCCTTATTTACCTGGCTGGATTGGGGAACTAGGTGATCCGATCAATACTCGCCCCTGGAAAGAATTTGCCCAGGCTCCAAGTTGGTTGCCAACCGAGATGTTAGCGCAGTTTGGGCTGGCTCCTGAATCATTGCCGACCTATGCGCGAGTCCCGGGGTTTCCCTCCTCTAAGGATGCGATCGGGGTGCAGCAACTGATCGAGATTGTGACTCAGGTGATCTTTACCTGTGGGCCCCAACATGCGGCCGTAAATTTTAGCCAGTTTGATTATGTCGGTTATCCACCGAATGCCCCGTTAGCGGCATACTGTCGCCCGGATAGCTGCCCATCTGTAAAGGATTTGCTGCCACCACCCGCCCAGGATTTGGGACAAATAGAACTCAGTTTTGCCCTAAGTGGGATTCGCTGGGGCACCCTCGGCAGTTCTGAGTTAATTCGGTTTGCCGATCGGGGGGATCAACAGATTCTTGCCCAGTTTCAAGCAGAGTTGACGGAAATTGAGCGCACGATCCATGCCCGTAACCAGCAGCGGGTCGCTAATACAGGGGTTGCCTATCCTTACCTGTTACCTTCCTGTATTCCCAATAGCATCAATATCTAAATAGAAGTTAGAGCATAGAAGGCATAGGGTTAAGCGTGATCCTGTGCCTTCTGGTGATACAGGTTGGCTTAGAGGAAGCCTTCCCGCTCTAGTTCCTCAATTAACTGGAGGCCGCGAGGATCACCCAGCTTGAGCAGAGCCGATCGGGCATCCTCCCGCACTCCTAACTCTTCGTCTTCCACAAAAGTTTCTAACAACGCATCGATCGCTGTAGCGTAGACCACATTGGAAGGCAGTTCCCGACACAGTTGCCCCACTGACCAGGCACAATTACTGCGAACGGCGGCTACGGGATCGCGGCGTAAGCCTTCAATCAGGGGCGGAATCGCGGCAATCACCGCATCATAGCCAACGGAAGCCATTTGAGCCAGAGAACTGGCGGCCCAGAGCCGAACTGCTGAAATATCGGTCTTGAGGGCATCGATTAGGGTTGGTAACGAATGGCGATCGCGACAGTTACCTAATGCCCAGACCACCCCTTTACGGACGTAGCCATTCCAATCTTCGTTATATCGGGCGATCAGCGGTTCTACGGCATCAGGACTAGGGTTACGACCCAATCCGTAGGCAGCGCTAACCCGCACTAACGGACAGGGGTCAGTTAATAGTTGGATCAGATGGGGAATGGCGCGATCGTCTTGCAGTTCACAAAAGGCGCGGGCTGCCAACATGCGCTGGTTGGTGTCAGGGGACTCCAGCAATGGCAACATTTCTTCCGGATCAGGCTTAGGTTCCGCTGATTCCGCATCAACGGCTGCCATCTGATCTAAGGGGCTTTCTAGGTCGTCCTCAATATCGAGGATGCTTAGCTCATCGTCATCATACATAACTGTAACTTTACCGCACAGAGCGACCCTGTTTAGAAGGGGAAAGCAAAATGGCAAGTGTGCTGGGTAGGGCTATAGAGAAAATGAGGACAGGAGATGTTACTTAACACATTTAAAAGGAGTGTGGCAAACATTTCTTCGATTACTGCAACATAATTTTATATTGGCTTACGAAATTTTACGATCGAGGAATTTGTGCTGACTAAGGAATGAGAATTAAATCAGTTCGAGATTGGGTAGGGGCGGGTTTGCTGTCAAATCCATTGCAGGATAGAGCTTGATCGGCTACGCCCGTACAGTTACGGTTTGATTAAATCCACGCTCCTAGGCTCCCGCCGCATGGGAATATCTCCCACGCTCCTACTTGCACAAGTAGATAACTGAGTAATTCCGATCGTAGTCTTTGATAGAAATTTGACTTTAAGTAACTTATCAAAATATTTTTCGTTATAAACAAACATATTTTTTTTGGATCTGTCTTAGTGTAGAGTTTGCTGTCTCCATAAAGATTTAATCCCAGGAATTGAAAGGAAGTAATGCAGGCTACGCAGAGTTAATTCCAAAGGCAGATTTACGAATGCCGATTTTCCTAATTAAATATTCATTAGCTAAAAATGAAGGCAGATTTTACTCCTATGACAGGCTCGATTCCTACATCTGGTCAGTTAGAACGAACATTATCTCAACGCATTCTCGCCCTTTATCGGACTCAAACTGGACATCGGTTAGAGCGAGTCAGCAGTCAGATTGTTGACCGAAAGGTTGTGATTGTCTTGGAAAATTCAGTCACACAACCCGCCCAGTTCTTGCTAGGGAATGGCAAGGAAGAGTTAGCGGAAGAAGTTCATCTCAATCTGAATGAAGCTATCCAACCTCAAATTCGCAAATTGATTGAAGAGGTCGTTGGCGTGGCTGTGATTGACTTGCTGAGTGATGCCAAGTTGGATACAGAACGTACTGGTTTTATTGCCTTACTGGCAGAAACACCTCAACTCAACACCCGATCGACAGCGAGTAAAGTCAGCAGCGAGGCTCGGAAGGTATCTTAAAACCGATTTCAGCCATTCATCTAGGGCAGCAGGACGCATCCCATCCGTCCCTAGATGAATTTAGAGGCTGGAATTACTGCAAGCCAGACTGTAACTGTTGTTTCGCCGTTGCCAAGGCTTCTGGCAGTTTACTGGCATCCCGTCCTCCTGCCTGAGCCAAATTCGGTCGGCCACCACCGCCACCGCCACATAGTTTAGCGATCGCACCCACAAGTTTGCCAGCCTGTAACCCTTTTTTGACTACGCCGGGACTGAAGGAAGCCACCAGACTTACCTTGCCCTCCTCCGGGATGGAACCCAAGACCACCGCCCCATCCTTCAGTTTTTGCTGAAGTTGTTCAGCCGCCGTGGTTAAGGCATTAGCATCTACACCATCCAGCTGCGCGACGAGAATCTGAAACTCGCCCACTGCTTCGGCTTGGTTCAGTAAGCTATCCGCTTTGGCTAAGGCTAACTGGCTCTTGAGCGTGTCCAACTGTTTTTGGGTGGATTTCAGTTCATTTTGTAGCCCCGTAATACGATCGGGAATATCCTCTGGCTTGACTTTAAACCGATCGCTCAGATCCCTAACGACGCTATCACGCAGATTCAGGTATTCCAGTACCGCCGGTCCTGCGACCGCTTCAATCCGCCGAATCCCAGCCGCAACCCCTGTCTCAGACACAATTTTGAACAGCCCAATTTCGGCAGTATTCCGCACATGGGTACCGCCACAGAGTTCGATCGACACGCCAGCCACATCCAACACTCGCACTTCACTGCCATACTTTTCGCCAAACATGGCGATCGCCCCCCGAGCTTTTGCCTCGGCTAACGGTAAGACATAGGTTTGGGCATCATGGGCTTCAGCAATCCAGATATTCACCTGTTCTTCAATTTGCTGGAGTTCTTTCGCCGTTAAGGGGCGGGGACAATGATAGTCAAACCGCAGGCGATCGAAGGCAACCAGGGAGCCAGCCTGGGAAATGTTGTCATCGACAATTTGCTTCAGGGCAGATTGTAATAAGTGAGTAGCCGTATGGTGTGCCTGTGCTCGACGGCGGCACGCTAAGTCAATTTGCGCCGTCACCACATCCGCGACATGGAGGGTTCCTCGCTCAATCCGACCGTGATGGACAAAGAACCCAGCCTGCTTCTGGACATCTTCCACCCGTACCAAGACATCGCCACCTGACAGATAGCCGCGATCGCCAATCTGTCCCCCCGACTCGGCATAGAACGGGGTTTGATCCAGCACCACTTGAACTGAACTGCCTGCCTCTGCTTGTTGAACCAGTTGCCCATTCACCAATAACGCCTTCACTTCCGCCTCGCTAGAGGGTTGGGTATAACCGAGAAATTCCGTTTCCGCGATGTGATTAATCAGTTGATTTAAGCCATTTTGAACGGTTAAATCCACGGTTTCATGGGCTTGCTGGGAGCGGATGCGATCGCGTTCTTGTTCAGCCTCAAACTCCTCTAGATCAACCGTTAATCCCTGTTCAGCAGCAATTTCCTGCGTCATTTCTAGGGGGAAGCCATAGGTGGCATAGAGATCGTAGGCATCCTTGCCAGAAATTTGTCCTCCTTTTCCGAGGCGATCGATAATTTCTGCCAGGATCTTTTCACCCCGCTCCAGGGTTTTCAGGAAGTTGATTTCCTCGCGTTGCAACGCCACTTTGATTGTGGCTTCCATTGCTCGCACCTGGGGATAGGTTGCTTCAGCCAGAGCGATCGCGGTTTCCGCCACTTGAGGGGTAAACTCTTGCTTAATGCCAATTTGCCGACCGTAGCGAATCACTCGTCGGATCAGCCGCCGTAACACATACCCCCGCCCCAGATTGGACACGGTAATGCCATCCGCGATCATGTGGACGACTGCCCGAATATGGTCGCCAATTACCTTAAGCGCAATTTTAGTGGCATTATCGGCTTTAGCATAGTCAATGCTAGCAATTTCTGCCGCCGCCTTAACGATCGGGAAAATCAGATCTGTCTCATAGTTGTTCGGCACTTTTTGCAAGACTTGTGCCATTCGTTCCAGTCCTAACCCCGTATCAATGTTTTTGTTCTGCAACGGGGTCAGATTGCCATCAGCATCCCGGTTGTATTGCATGAACACCAGGTTATAGACCTCGATAAACCGGGTGTCATCTTCCAGATCGATCGTGTCGTCGCCCTGTTCGGGATGGAAATCGTAGTAAATCTCGGAGCAGGGGCCACAGGGTCCCGTCGGGCCCGATGCCCAAAAGTTATCCTTGGCACCCATGCGCTGAATCCGGTGTTCCGGCAGACCCACCTCATCCCGCCAGATGGCAAAGGCTTCATCATCTTCCTCAAACACACTGACGACTAAGCGCTCGGGTGGCAGATTGTAGACCTGGGTACAGAGTTCCCATGCCCACGCGATCGCCTGGGACTTAAAGTAATCCCCAAAGCTAAAGTTACCCAGCATCTCGAAGAAGGTGTGATGCCGAGCGGTGCGACCCACGTTTTCAATATCGTTGGTACGCAAGCATTTTTGGGCAGTGGTGGCACGGGGAAATTCCGCCGCCTGTTGTCCCAAGAAAATCGGCTTAAAGGGCAGCATTCCCGCGATCGTCAACAACACAGTCGGATCTTCGGGAATCAGAGAAGCACTGGGCAGAATCTTGTGCCCTTTTGCTGCATAAAAGTCGAGAAACGCTTGCCGAATTTGCGCACCGCTCAAAGGAGTAGCCATGAGGTTCTGTCTAGGGAATTAAGAGTAACGAGATCGGGATAGAATGCCAAAAATTACCGTTGCTCACACCGAAATGCTTCAGGTTGACGGTAGATTGCGCCACGGCATCGTAGCTGCATCAGTCATCTTTCTTAATCATGCCGCATGATCTGGCAAACTAGACGACCCGACTGGCGATCGCTTATTTGGTTCCCAGGAGTTTCTGATTCATTTCCAGAATTGGGCAAAATAGGCTTGCCTGAACAGGAGACAGGTATTGCTTGACCACTTCCTGCATGGTGGCGTAGGTCAGATGGCAACTGCGTTGTGCCCCAAAGGCTTTCATGATGCTTTGAAACCAGAACAGTAGCCGTTCCTGTAAGGTGGCAGGGTCATCCAGCAGCATCGCGATCGCCGAATACCGCAAAACACGAATCGTATCCCGTTTCCATTTGGCACTCAGGTCATCCTGCTGGACTTGAAACATCGTGGGATCAAGGGCTTGCAAGCGGGTATAGACCTGTTGCACGATCACCGCTTCCGCTGCCTGGAGCTTTTGGTAGGTTTGCAGTCTTAAGCCAAACGATCGGGCATATTGATTGACGAATAGCAGTTCTGCGTCTGTGGCAAACCGACCATCCGTTTCCACACTTAACTTCTGTAATTGGCTTAACATCAGGTTTGCTTCCTTGGAGTGGGTCGATCTGGACTTAATATTCCCGTCCTCCAAAGAAATGTAACACTTAGTTAAGTTTGTTGAACGATTAAGAACGCTAATGGGCACGAATCAAGCTAGTGCGTGAGTGGGTACTCCGTTACACATCCGTAGATTGAGCAAAGAATTCTCCCATTTTGAAGCTGGTCGTATCTTCAATCTGTTTCAAAGTCGATCGGGTAATTAACTTGCCAGTTTCGACTAGCACTTGACCCGTAATCGGATGTAAGAGGTCTTGCTCAGCCCGTCTACCAATTAGTGCCTCAATATCTTTAATCGAATTGACATACATCCCAGGCGGTAGCTCAACGATGACCCCATTCTGTAGAACCCTGGCCTGACACGCCAACCGCGAGTTGGTCTTGCAGGTAGTAATCACTTCCAGGGTGCGTTGTTCCCGGCGGTTAATCGGTGAGAGGGATTCCATGCCCTCACGGACATAGACATGGCAGGTAGCACACATCCCCCGACCGCCACACTCTTTTAAGACATCCAGGTCTTTGTTGATTAATACCGAGAGTAAATTGCCATTGGTTTCGATCGAAGTTTCCTGGGCGATCGGTTCGAGCCGGACAATTTTAGCCATTGAATCAAAACTCCTTAAGGGTCGGGGAAGGTTGAACGGGTGAGGGAGGTGGGGAGGAAGAGGAAAGTAGAAAAGCGAGAACACCAAACTGCTGATGGCTCACTATTCAGGCTTTATTGCCCAGTAGCAGCGCCTTTTGCTCCCCGGTCAATGCCCTTTGTTCGATCAGTTGGGGAAAGTCGCGGATCACCTGAGAACACCGCTTAATAAAGGCAGCAATCCATTCTTGCACCCAAACTTGTTGTTCGTTGCTCAGGGGGTGCAGAAGTTCCTGAGGGGTAGAACTGGTGAAGCTGACCTGCGCCGAGCGATCGATTTGAAAATTGCTGAGCCAGTCGTGACTGGGACGAGTAGATTTCCAATAGTTCACAATCACATGAGTCCCCAGAAATTGGGTTGTAAATTGACTTAAGTGGTTTAAGGCGGTAACCAAATCCTTAATGCTGGCTGCCGGCGCGATCGTAGCGGCGACTGGAGCCCCGTCGGGAATGGCAGAAACAGGCGGCGTGGTTGGCGGAACAGTGGGCAGCGGGGTGACGATGGGGGGAGCGGCAATTTCCGTGGGGGCAGGGGGGGATTGAGTCACGCTGGCAGGTTTGGACTGAATCGGAATCGGGGCATGATTAGATGAAGAAGTGATCCCAGGGTCGAGCGTTCTGTTACCGTTGGTGGGGGATTTGCGATAGCTGATGCCGGATAGGGTAATGTTGCCAGCAATCAGGCGAAAGGTAGCGATCGCGTTGGCGATGTCTTCTCGTAACGAAGCCTTGAGGTTTTTAATGATTTGTAAATAATCTGAATAAACTAAATCATCTCGCGTCAAAACCAACAAAATAATGCCTCGATCGAGTTTATAAATATGCACCTGATGACCCGTAAATTGAAACTCAAAGGATTCAAATCCTTCAGGAATGGTTTCAACAACTTGCAAAATTCCTTGGGCTAAGGCTTCCTTTTGCTGAAAGTTCAGGGTTTGATCCACACCACAAAAGTACGGTCGAGAGCGACCATCCATTAGGGCAACACCCGCAATTCCTGGTAAATTCAGAAAGTCCTGGATAACTTCCTGTTTCATAGATTCCTAAGTTTACGTTTCGACACAATGCCTGCCCTGATTTACGTTTCTACACAATGTATGTCTGAACGCATTTCCAGAGGCTTGAGCAACTATTTATGGTACGGTTTTGATTCTAGAAGCCCCTGAATTTGTTGATTCATTTTCCTTTCTCATCTAGCATTCTGCTCCCAATCATGTTCAGGCTCCTTTCATAACTTCAGGTTTAGCTGTTATGTCTGACCTTCCTTTTACTCTGGATCAACTCCGCATTCTTAAAGCGATCGCCGCTGAGGGGAGCTTCAAGCGTGCTGCTGATAGCCTTTATGTATCTCAGCCTGCTGTTAGTTTACAGGTGCAGAACTTAGAGCGTCAGTTGGACGTACCCCTCTTCGATCGGGGGGGCAGACGGGCACAACTGACCGAGGCCGGTCATCTTCTCCTGAGCTACGGTGAGAAGATTTTGACGCTTTGTCAAGAAACCTGCCGCGCGTTAGAGGATCTGCAAAATCTCCAAGGTGGCACCCTGATTATTGGAGCCAGTCAGACGACTGGAACTTACCTCCTTCCCCGCATGATTGGGATGTTCCGGCAAAAGTACCCTGATGTTGCCGTACAACTGCATGTTCACTCAACTCGACGCACCTCCTGGAGCGTGGCAAATGGACAAATTGACCTAGCCATCATCGGGGGGGAAATTTCTCCTGAACTCCAGGACTCCTTAGAAATTATTCCCTACGCTGAGGATGAACTAGCACTGATTCTGCCTGTTTTCCATTCTCTCGCAAAAGAGGAGGTGATTCAGAAGGATGATTTGTATAAGCTGCAATTTATTGCCTTAGATTCCCAGTCAACCATTCGCAAGGTGATCGATCAGGTATTAACAAAATGTGGGATTGAGACGCGGCGACTCAAGATTGAAATGGAACTCAATTCGATCGAAGCCATTAAAAATGCAGTGCAATCGGGTTTAGGAGCGGCATTTGTTTCCATTTCTGCGATTGAGAAAGAACTGCAAATGGGGGTATTGCATCGGTCAAAAATTCAAGATGTCGTCGTTAAACGGATGCTATCCGTGATTGTGAATCCTAATCGCTATCGCTCCAAAGCGGCGGAGGCATTCTGTCGCGAGATCTTACCCCGCTTCGCTTCCTATACGGCTGAGTTACAACGGTATACAGCAGGACATCCTGATCCTCTATCGAAAGCAATTCCTGCGGTGTTAGAGAATCCTCTCGTCGTGCCGGATATTGACTCATAATGGCCTATGAATTTATATTGCACCCGTCCAGGTTGTTTGCAACCTCTCAACTCGTTTACGGATCTGGATGACTTAGCGACATTAAAAACGGTATCCCAAAAATATTGCTCATGTTGTGGGATGCCATTGATTTTGCTGGGTCGTTATTTACCCCTCAAACTATTAGGTCGAGGAGGATTTGGGACAGCCTTTTTAGCCCGCGATCGCTATACTCCGGGACTGCGGCAATGTGTTGTCAAGCAGTTTCAGCCTGCGGTCAACCTGACACCGGAACAATTTGAAACGGCGAAAGAGTTATTTGAACGGGAGGGCGAAGCGTTAGAAACTCTGGGCAATGCCCATCCGTGGATTCCTGACCTATTCGCCTTTTTTGAACTCACCGTTTCCGGGCTGCCACCCACCCCAGAGGAAACATTTTTCTATCTGGTGCAAGAGTTCATTGATGGGCAAACGATGGAGGAAGAAGTCGCTCAAAAAGGACTCCTCACGTCCGATGAAGTGTTAGATATGTTGGCACAAGTATTGCCCATTTTGACGTTTATTCATGAGCGGGGGGCAATTCATCAGGACATTAAGCCCTCCAATATCATGCGCCACCGGAACGGACAATTTTATTTGTTAGATTTTGGGTCTGCCCAACAAGTGACGACCCGCAACACAGGTGCTAAAGCTTCCGGCATCTACTCATTGGGATTTGCGCCCCCTGAACAAGTGGCAGGGAACCCGGTTTATCCTGCCTCTGATCTGTATGCGTTGGCGGTTACCTGTATCGTCATGTTGACGGGCAGGTTGCCCAATCAGTTGTTTGATGCGGTGGACAAAATTTGGCAGTGGCAAATTTATGCCGATCAGGTGGATCCACTGTTAGCCGATGTATTAAACCAAATGCTGGCTCTGCCGATTCAGCAACGATTTCAGTCTGCTACCGCTGTTTTGCAGGCATTACAACCGGAGCATTCGAAGCATGTTTTTCCGACGATTAAACCTGTGGCACATCGGATAGGAGTAAATCTACATATTCCTCCTACCGCTCCACCAAGTCTCTCAACTCCGACTGAGTTGCAATTGCCTTAGCCAAGTTAGCGATCGCGATCGACCCTTGAGTGGTATCTGTTACAGTCTTGCTGGCGTAACGTTAGCCCATAGCGGCTGCATGGTTCCTGATTACGGTTAACCAGTTCGCTGATGCAATTTTTCTACCTCCGCTTCCTGCCAATGCTGAGAGATTCAGAGCAAACATGTTAGCACCCTGCCTCAATTAGCCATAAGGATATGAATTTTTACATATTCTGTCACAGAGTCGTGAAACTCGATGGGCACAATGATAATGGATAATCTAATTAGGATTTTTATATTGTGGTAGAAGTGTCTCAAGATTTCTGAAGATCTGTCGTTAAAGTTGCCCCCCTCACTATTAGACAGGGCTTCAGACTACTGATTTGTTGAGCAAATTTCTTTAAGTAAATTGTTTTCTTTGCAGGCTGATCTACAGCTGTTCTCAAATGAATGCACCACACTTGTCAATTCGGTCAGCCCCCTTTTCTAGTATGCCCGTAGGGCTTTAAGCCCCCTTTCTAGGATGCCGTCAGGCTATATTCTGGGGGACTTTGGCTCCTGTATCCCCAATTTTGGGGGGCTAGGGGGGGCGAGAACTGCTATAAGTTTTGTCATTGAACTTAGTGGGCAATTTGTCTTAAAACTTGCCAGAGCTTGAGATTAATCAGTTTCACATTTCTAAAAAACTCGTTATCGCATACAGCCCAAATGAATCACCTGATATTACCGGGTCAAGTTATTTGGCAATTGCCCTGGTCAGACCTGATTTCGTTACTGCATCGGTTACCCGAAGCGGTTGCCACTGGTAGTAGACTTCAGGCGGTTATTATCGGAGGAGAGGATGTTGCCCTGTGCCAAACATTACAGCAAATCTGGCAACAGGCTGTAGCCAACGGCTTGAAGCAGACGAGTCCATCTAGCGCCCCACTAACGTCGGTTGGTAGCCACGGTCAGACTGAGTCATTGCCGGACGTTACCCGTTCTAGCCGTCGAAGGCGCTACTTACGTCGGTTGATCAGCAAAGCCCCCCCAGAGCAGGAAATGCCACCGATCGCCAATGCCCCAAGTTCGGCAGCGGTAACCTGGGCTTCTACGCATGCAGACTCTCACCACTCCATCTTGCCAACTCTGATGGCTCACCCTGCGACTCAGGCAATCACCTGCCAGCATCTGGTTTGTCTGGAGGGAGTAGAAGCCGGGATTTTGCTCGTGGCAGCGCATTTTCAGGTATGGCTTGAATTGCGATCGCCGCCTACACCGAAGGCGATTGAACCGGTGCGGAAACTACCAACGAGTCATTCAGGGATCTCCAGTCATCCCCTGGTGGCTAACCCGGAACTATGGCAGGTCGAATTGAGTTTAGATCCGCAAAGGTTGGCAATGCTACTCGTCAATCCCGTCATCACCGCGATCGTGCCCCAGGTCACATCCCCAGTGCTTGATCCAGATGACCAGACGATCGCCTTGAAAGTTTTTTGGGCACACTTGCTCAAATTGTTTCAGGTGACAGCACCGTTCTCAGCCTGGTTTGCTCCCTCTCCACCTATTGCCCCCTCCTCGACTCCGCCTGCAACTAGGATGCCATCTACCCTGGTGGATGAACTATTTTTAGCGGCTCCTGTCGGGATGGTGCAACTGGCACTAGATGGCAGCATCATGCGGGCAAATCCAGCATTTTGCCAGCTAACGGGTTATCGAGAGGCGCAACTGCGGCATTTAGATAATCGAGCCATTTCATATCCAGAAGATTTTGCGGCGGAACTGCGAGTGATCCAGCAGTTAGTCAACCATCAGGTGCATCAGCCAGTGTTGCAGAAGCGCTATTGGTGTAGCGACGGCTCTCTGCTGTGGACAGAGGTAAAACTCTCGTTAGTGGGTGATCCAGAAGCAGAGGACAGCTATTTACTCAGCTTTGTTACCGATCTGAGCATTCAAAAACAGGCAGAGCAGGAAATTCATCAACGGCGAGAGTGGGAAGGTCTACTCAATGATATTGCCGCTCAGATCCGAACCACGCTGGATTTGCAAGTGATTCTACAGGGAGCCGTAGAACGGTTGCGGCAGGTGTTGGACACCGATCGGGTGTTGGTGTATCAAATGGCAACTGATGGGAGTGGCTGTTGTACGGCTGAAGCCGTGACTGCTCAGACTATTTCCATGCTGGGACAGTCTTTTCCAGCCGATTGTATGCCGCCTCCCTCGCTTACGGCCTATCGCCAGGGTCGCCTGTGGAAGATGGCAGATTTGCAACAGGAATCGTTGGCGGAGTGTCATCGCGCCATGCTGGAACAAGTCCATGTCCGCAGCATGATTGCCACCGCGATCCTCAGCATGGATGAAACGCTGGAGCCAGACAAGCGCACCCTGTGGGGACTGCTGGTGGTGCATCATTGCCGAGTCCCGAGAAGCTGGACAATCGATGAGCAGCAACTCGTCCAAGCTGTGGCTAATCAAATTGCGATCGCGCTGGAACAAACTCGACTCCTGCAACAGTTAAAAGCCCAAACCCAGGAGTTAGAAGACCGGGTACACCAACGGACGCGATCGCTGGAACAGTCCCTGCAATTTGAGCAACTGATCCGCACTCTGACCGAGTCGTTACGCCAGGATCTGGATGAGAACCATATTTTTGAGGCCGCCGTGGAGGGGGTACGGTCTACGCTGAATTTGGATATCTGCTGGCTGACATTGCTGCAACCGCAACCCGGTCAGCTCAAAGCCTGTTATACCGCTTTTAGTTCCCCAACTCCGCCGAACCGGATAGAGGCAGGCAAACGGCTGACCTTAACCGATCTGCCGCTGATTTGCCAGGAGCGCTTACAGATGGGGCAATCGGTTGAGTATGTCTGTGCGATCGAGCAAGCAAGATGTTGGTTGGCACTTGACTCTGACTGGGAGGCTCCGGCAGATATGACCGCATCCCCTGCCATTACTTTGCTGATGAATCCGATTATGGATACCCAGGGGCTAGAGGGGGTGTTGATTCTGGGGCAGTGGCAAGCCCGCTCGTTTGAGCCAACCGAAATCAAGTTATTGGAACAGGTGACGCACTATTGCGCCATCGCCTTGCGACAGAATCGCTTGTATCACCAGGAGCATGAACAACGGTTAAGTGCCCAATATTTTCGGTTATTTCTGGAAAAGTCGATCGATGTGTTTGTGGAATATGATCCGGAGTTGCGCTACATCTCGATTAATCCAGCTGGGAGTGTTTTACTCGGGCGATCGCAGGCTGAGGTAATTGGTAAGACCAACCGGGAACTGTTAGGGGGGATAGCGGATGCCATAGAACCCTTAATTCAGCAGGCGTTTGCCACGGGTGAGAAGGTCTTTGTTAATCACGAGGTCAGTCTGCCCCAGGGGACGCGAGTGTTTGAGACGATTTACGCCCCCATTCTTAACCCTGTGGGAATCGTGCAACGGGTGATTGGAGTCTCGCGGGATGTCACCGAGTTAAAACAACAATGGCAGTTACTAGAACATCAAAATCAACAATTAGCCGAAACAACGCGGTTAAAGCAGGAATTTGTGGCGACTACTAGCCATGAACTACGGACTCCCCTGACTGCAATTCTGGGATTTTCTAATGTGCTGCTGCAAGAATTTTTTGGTGAATTAAATCTAAAACAAAAGGATTATATTGAGCGAATTCATGCCAGTGGTCAGCATTTATTGGATTTAATCAATGACATTTTAGATTTATCGCGCTTAGAAGCCGATCGCTTGGAACTGGAATTGCAAACCATCTTTGTGCCAGATGTTTGTGAGGGGGTTATTAGCCTGATTCAAGAACGGGTCATGCATCAGGGATTAACCCTACAAGTGGATATTGCGGCTGATATTGAATGGATGGTGGCTGATCCCCGACGACTGAAACAAATGCTGCTCAATTTACTCACAAATGCCGTAAAGTTTACGCCCAAAGGTGCGGTCGGTTTGCAGGTGTATCGCCGATCGCACCCTGTAGACGATCGAGGGACAACGATGCACTCAATGGGGTCTGCCCTGGAAAATCGAGCCACTGAAATGATTCATTTTCTGGTGTGGGATACGGGAATTGGTATTGATGAAGCGGATCAACGCCTGCTGTTTGCACCCTTCTCACAAATTGATAGTTCTTTAGCCCGTAAGCATCAGGGCAGTGGCTTAGGGTTAGTCATTACGCGCAAATTAGCTGAGTTGCATGGTGGTACAGTGACCCTGCGATCGAGAAGTGGTCAGGGGGCACAATTTACCGTGTCTCTACCCTTACAGCAGTCTGCCTAAAATCACGCTTGATCATCCCCCTTAAAGCTGGTTTTTTAGTTAATTCTCGCGGTTAAATCGGGCAATTTTGTGGACAGTTTAGCTCAGACAAATGGCGGAGTGGGTTCCGTCAGGTCGCGCTTAGTTAGTTTCAGTTTCGTTCTTAGGATAGGAGTAGATCTGGTGGGAAACTTTCAGATTAAACGCTATATTCGGTTTGAAATTTATGCCAGAGCTAACAGAGTTTCATCGGGGTTGGATGATTGAGATTACTCAAACGGAAGAACGGTTTACAACCACTTGCTATTCTCCCAACGGCAGCCGTTTACATCAAAGCGCTGGCTATGGAAGTTGCATGGCAGCATGGCGGGCGGCGATCGAGTTAATTGATGAATGCTGTGTGCGGCTGGCATTAAAACGGTTTTTACGCGAGCTATATGATACCGATCGCTTAACCTTCGACGAGTGGCAACAACTGCATCAGTCTCTGGATAAAGTCACCTGGGAAGGAACCCCCCTGTAACTGTCCCTGTAACTGTGGTAAGGGACTATCCCTGGTCAGGCGGATTTTCTCACCAGAATCACCGTACAGTTCGATTGCCGAGCGATCGCCTCCGGAATATTCCCTTGAATCGCCTGTTGTAATAGCCCCTCACGGCTTGCCCCCACCAAAATCACATCACATTGGGTGGCGTGAGCCATATCAACGACCGCTTCAGGGACTGAGCTAGCACAAACTAACGTCGTTACGATCGCACTATGGGGTAATCGTTGCCGGAGAAAGGCGGCTTCCTGTTCTAACAACTGGCTATTTTGATTGGTGTCTGAAGCATGAAGAATTTGACAGAGCCGGATCTCTGCCTGGGGATTCAGAGTCACTAAGGCAGGCAATAATTGCACCGCATAATGAGCATTCGGGCCTCCAGCGATCGGCACAAGCCAACGCGAAAAGGTACTCTGACCAAATTTAACCAGCACCACATCACAGGCGGCTTGGCGAATTGCCGTATCAACCGTATCCCCAAAAATCCGTCCGGGCGTGGAGGTACTTCCCTTCCAACCCATCAGCAGCAGATCGATATGCCGCTCCTTCACGGTTTCTAAGACCGCCTGGGCGATCGTATGGGACAGGCGGATCTGCGTGTGGATTGGAATCTGCCAGTGTTGTCCCTGGCGATCCACCCGTTTGAGTAACCGTCGGCTCAAGGTCGTACTCATCGTCGTTTCGGCAGGAGAGCTATGGCGGGGCACCGAAATCACCTGCAAACACTCCATCTCATAGTGACGTTCCCGAGCGATCGCGCCTGCTAGTTGAACTAACCGATCCACGGTTTGGGGATTACTGAGCGGCACCAATAAGCGTCCCTGTCCGGTGGCGGGCGATCGCGTTTGGTAGACCACGTAGGATGGTTCAGGCCGTGGACCCGGTCGATCGTCCTGTCGTCGGAGTTTGTCGGATTCCACTTGCAAAATGTCGCTGCGGGTAATGATGCCCACCAATTTGCGATGGTCTACAACCGGCAATCGGGATAATTTATATCGAGAGAGTAAATAGAGCACCTGAGTCAGGGTGTCATAGGGATTGACGGTAATCGGGTGGGGGGTCATGATTTCGCTCAGACAGGCACTCCCAGGTAACTGGCGTTGACCAATTTTGTCTAAATCGGTTTGGGTGACAATCCCCACCAGTCGCCCCTGCTCCAGGACGGGAAAGCCCCGATGGTGCGATCGGGCAAAGGCTTGCATCACCTCATCTAGCGTCATTTGACTTTTGAGGATTTCCACCTTCGTTTGCATCACTTCCGCCGCCGTTAAACGTGTCCAGAGCCCATCATTCGAGGTTTCGGATTCTAAATGAATGCCTTTTAATGCCAGAAGATTGGTATAGAGCGAACCGGGAGCTAACTGCTCAGTTACCAGATAAGCCGTGACCGAACTAATCATCAACGGCAGCACTAACTTAAAGCTGGTTGTCATTTCAAATACAATGACGATCGCGGTAATCGGGACTTTTGCCACCGCTCCAAAAAAGGCTCCCATACCCGTTAAGGCATAGATCACCGGATCTCCGCCTAACACGGGATGGGCAACCATGCCAACCAGGCGACCCAGAGCCGCACCTAAGACTAAACTGGGAACAAACAATCCTCCTGGGGTTTCCACACTACACGCAACGATCGTCAAAATGAATTGCACGACAAACGCGCTAGCAATCATTTGCCAATTCGCCTGATCTGCCGTGAGAAAAATCTGCACACTGGTCGTGTCTCGGAAGTCGAGGGGCAGTAACCCAGTGACTAAACCCGAGATCAATCCGGCTAACCCAATTTTCCAGGGTAACCGTAGGGGCAGCACTCGCCGGTTAAACTGCAAACTGGTCAGGATACTGCGATTAAACAACGCCGCTAAAATTCCGACCAGAATTCCTAATAGGAGAAAAAAGGGAGTTTCCGGCAGGGAAAAGCTATTTTGCGTCGCCGCCGGATTGATGCCCAATCGCAAACTCGGTCCTCCCAATAACCTGGAAATCACCCCGCCAGTAAACGATGCCAGGATGGCAGTTCCTAAAGTGACGCTTGATAAATCCCGTAGCAATTCTTCAATCACAAACATTACCCCGGCGATCGGGGCATCAAACCCCGCCGCTAAACCTGCCGCCGCTCCCGCCGCGATCAATTGTCGTTGGTGATCGGGGGAGGTGGGCACCCAGCGACTCAGTTGTGCCGCCAGAGCCGCGCCAATTTGCACTGTAGGTCCCTGCCGTCCCAGGACAAACCCTGAACTGAGTGTGAGAGTCGTGCTGATTAATTTGACGATCGCGACCCGTAAATTGAGGGCGATCGGGACATAGGCTAGGGCAGCTTTCACCTGTGGTACACCACTCCCCGTTGCTTCTGGAGCCACCCGCTCAATCAGCCATCCCGCTAGACACCCCCCCACCAACCCCACACTGGGCAGTAGCACCCAGGCAGGTAGCCCAATCGTTTCCTGTATCCGCCATGCGCCCAACCAATTAACACTTTGCTTTAATAAAACAGCCGCTAAGGCTGCCACTAAACCAATGACAACAGCCTCTAGGATGGCAAGCCGTTTTGCTGTTAACAGAGGGTAAAAGGATCTGAACAAACGGATAGCGTGGTGTTAGGTTGACCTAAATTTAGTTGACAAAAATACTTCTGAACCCATCACAAACAGGATGATTCTAAAGAAAACTCTGCCTATTTTACAGATACTTCACAGAAACTTCGTGACGGTATGAGTAACTAATCTGCCTCGATCGCGGGGATCTCGTGATTAACATCAATCCATAAAATTTGATCGCAAGAAAATAGTAGATATCGTTTTGGAAAAATCCTGTTATCAGTGTAGTATGATCTCAGATACCGATACGAACTAGGTAATTTGATCGCCAGGTCAGTATCAGTAATCCTAAAGTCCATTGCCATTGTTCTAAGTTAAGTTAATGACCAAAAAGAAGAAGATCGAACCCCTGACTGGTGAGTCGTTACTGAAAAAGGTTAAAGAGCTGGGTAATCTTAGCAAAGAAGAAAAAGCGAGAGAGTGTGGCTACTATACCGTTACAAAGAATGGTGTAGAGCGGGTCAATATGATGAAGTTTTTAAATGCCTTGATTGATGCCGAAGGCATTGAGTTAGATGGCAAAGTTGGACCGAATGGACGCGGCGGTCGCAGTGCTAGCTATCGTATCAGTGTGCAGTCAAATGGTAACTTGCTGATCGGTTCTGCTTACACCAAGCAAATGGATCTACACCCCGGAGATGAGTTTGAAATTTCTTTGGGACGTAAGCATATTCAGTTGAAGCAAGTTGATTCAGTCGGGGAAGAGGTTTAGGTCGTGACGACTGCTGCGTTAACTACTTCCCTCCATTTCAACCAAGCAGCAAAAAGAGGATAAAGGTTTCCTGGCTGTCTGGATCTGGAAAAGATCAAGGATATTGTGGGTTATTCACGATATTTAGATAATGTGGTTCCCTGTTTGCACTGAATTATGAATCTGGAAACAATTGATTGGATGACAGTCGGCATTGTTGGTTTTGCTGCCATCATTTTTATGGGTGGCATGCTGATGATGTTTACTGGAATTTGGACCAGTCGCGATCGCTAAATCCGGTTTGAACTAGGCTGATTGCTGAACCGTTGGCAGGCTCACAGGTTCTGGCGTTAAGCCAACTGTCAAATAGGGTCGTAATGCCTTACGAGTCACCGCCAGGCTAGAAATGAGTTGGATTTTTTCCTGTTCCAATACTCCGAGAATGTGGCAGGGGTTATTGCGATCGACGACTGGCAGTTGCCGCAATCCTCTCGCTGCCATCCGACTCATCGCTTCTGCGATCGATTCATCTTCGTAAACCGAAAGCACATCTTTTGTGCAAATATCACCTAGTTTCTGATTCAGCACACTCGTTAGCGGCAGATCGGGAGTACTCTGATCCGCTGTTTCCCAATTGGCGATCGCTCGATTAATGTCTTGTAGCGTAACAATGCCAACTAATTGGTTCGCATCATCAATCACTAAGGCACTATACATCTGGTGTCGGGTGAGCGCTAATCCGGCATCTAAGACCGATAGAGCGTTCGGTAAGGCTAAAAAGTTTTGATGCATCGCCTGAAGCACTGGCAGTTGATGCATTAACTCGGTGGGTTGATTGGGGTCTTCGTTTAAGCCGATGGCTTGAATCGCCGGAGTGCTTTGGGCGATCGGCCGTAAGTATTCAATTAACCAAACACTGAGACCGACGGCAGCCATTAACGGCAAAATAATTCGATAATCACGAGTTAATTCAAACAATAATAAGATCGCGGTCAGGGGTGCCCGAGCGCTCGCCGCTAATACCGCCGCCATCCCAACCATCGCGTAGGCAGGGGGAGCCGCAATACTTTCGGGTGCTAGGGGTAATACCTGAGCCAGGACTTTACCATAGGCAGCGCCTAACGATGCCCCTAAAAACATAGCTGGAGCAAACAACCCCCCTACCAACCCACTGCCCAAACTAACAGCCGTCATCGCTAACTTCACAGCTAATAAACTGATCAGTAAAGGTAGCGAAAAATCGGCATCCCGCAGCATGGCTTCCACCGTTTCATAGCCAATCCCCAGGATTTGAGGAAATTGTAAGGCGGCAATCCCCACAATCAAGCCACCCAACATCGGTCGCAACACTAAGGGAATTTGTGCCATCCAGCCGAAGCAAGGCACTTCCCCTTGAAAGCTGCGTTGAATGAATTGGATAGTTTGGGTATAAGCGATCGACACTAAGCAAGCAAACAGCCCCAAGCCCAGATATAGCGGCAGTTCCAACGGACTCCGGACTTCATAGCTAGGTAACGTAAAGGCAGGTTGCCCACCTAACCCAATCTGCGAGATCAGGGCAGCAACTACCGCCGAGAGTAATACGACGCTGACTGCCGAAGTGGCAAAGGTTGTCCCCAACACTACTTCTAAGGCAAAGAATACGCCCGCGATCGGGGCATTAAATCCAGCCGCAAGCCCGGCCGCCGCCCCCGCCCCTAACAATAGCCGTTGGCGTTCCTGAGATACCTGTAGTGCCTGTCCTAATAGCACACCAATATTACCGCCTAGCTCCACACTGGGACCCTCGGGCCCTAACGATGCGCCTGTGCCCAAGGAAACGGAAGCCGCGATCGCCTTGGCAGAAAACTTGATCGACGAGACTCGTTGAAAGGCTTGGGGGGCAGAAATCAACGATGAAAGGCTCGGTCCAAAATCGGTGAGCCAGCCCCGCATGATGCCAACCATTAGCCCACCCAAGCAAGGGATGGAGGCAAGTGTCCAAATGCCCCATCCAGCAATCAATCCCATCAGATCCTCCAGCATTAAACTGCGGATTTGATGAATCAACCAGTGAAATAATACAACCGCCAACCCAGTTCCACCGCCAATCACTACAGCTAATAGTAGGACTACAGTTTCAGGGGTAGGTTGTAAGCGATTGAGTGTGCTAGTCAGGCGGGACGTTGGCGCAGAATGAAGGGAATTACCAGCGCTAGCTGGAGGCGGAGAACTGACGTTCATTAATGTAGAGCCAAATAAAAAATGAAATATAGCTTAAACTTTTATTGCTTATTTCTATTTTGCGCGATGATACGGCTTGCCGACAAGTCCTCAAGGGCTTATCCTGTAAGGAATTTAGCGGTTTCCAGACAAGCTTGATTTAACTTAATGATAGTTGACAAAACTCGACGATTCTGAGAAGTGAGGGCGATTGTCAAGCTCAACTTGCCCCAAGGTACTGGGTAAATCTCACCATTTCTGAGCAATGGCATTTGATCTTCACAGGGTTCTCATAAGTTTTAGCCATGATGAATTTAGTCTCGATCCAGAGGACTCGGTTTAAATTAGAGCTATAAGATTGAGACTGCCCTGCCTCCTGCGATCTTGCCTAACCCTGGCTACTCTGTTGGCTATTCTGGGAGACAAGTTGCGGTCAGGTATCCCCTAAGGGCAAGTAACGTTAAAAAAGGTAAATGTTACTTGGGAAGGTAGCCTAGATTCTAGGTAGACTAGGGCAGTTTAGTATGAAGCTATTCCTTTTGGTAGAGTGCAGATAACCTGACTGCGAAGTTGAACGACTCTAATGGATGCTCACACTTTCGATCCCCCTTCCTTTACCTGTCCGATCTGTAACCACACTCAGACGGTAAAACCCCATAAGCTGTTCACTGGGCTGTTAACCTGTCAGCACTGTCGGGAGCGTCTTGTCGTCAGTTGGAGCGGTCATTATGTCCGCGATCCATTTACGTTGAAACAGTTTGCCACCCGGCGACGGCTGCGGTTAGAGAGTCATCCCCTCGCGCGAATTCGGCGAGATTTATGGGTGGCTGGGCAACCTGTGCTGTTAGCGGTACTGGGTAGTGCCGCGTTTTTAGGAGTGCTACTGTTGTTTCAGCGTGGACTCACCTGGGGAGAAAGTTTTTCGCTGCCAGAAGCCTCCCCGATCGTGGAAGACCATCCACCCACTCACACTTCTAACTAGCCCTGCTTTGGATAAGTTACCTATATCTAGTCGCCTGTGAGTTCTCCTCCCTTGCTTAAGCAACAGTTAGGCATCCCAGGCGCTGTTTTCATGGGCTTGGGATCGATTATCGGTACAGGGGTTTTTGTCAGTATTGGGATTGCGGCTGGAATTGCTGGATCAGCTGTTGTGTTAGCCGTAGCGATCGCGGCGATCGTGGCAATTTGTAATGGCTTAAGTGCAGCACAATTGGCGGCAAATCATCCAGTCAGTGGGGGGACGTATGAATATGGCTATCGGTATCTAACTCCCTGGATGGGGTTTACGGCAGGTTGGTTATTTTTACTGGCTAAAACCGCTTCAGCCGCCACCGCTGCCCTGGGATTTGCAGGTTATCTATTGGCGGCGATCGGCATCACTTCATCTTCTTGGTTGGTTGCGATCGCCCTATTAACGGTACTATTGCTGACCTTGCTGGCATTAAGTGGCTTACAACGCTCCAATACAGTAAATATTGTCATTGTCTCGATCACCTTGCTGTCCCTGGGAGCCTTTATCCTGGCAGGCTTACCCGTTCTGGCTACCCAAGGAACCACGCATTTAACCCCGTTCTTTCCCGTCGATCGCCCGATCGCTGCCATCCTCCACGCCAGTGCCCTGATGTTTGTTGCCTACACCGGCTACGGACGCATTACCACGATGGGCGAAGAGGTGCATCATCCCCGCCGCACGATCCCCCGAGCGATCGTGATCACCCTGGGGCTAACGATGCTACTGTATCTGGCAGTCGCGATCGTTGGAGTTGGGACGGTAGGAACTGGACAACTCAGCCAACTGACGCACTTGGCGGCTCCCTTAGAAGTTGCTGCCCGTCAATTTCCAACTCCTGGGGTGGCGATCGGGGTGGCGATCGGAGCCATGACCGCGATGTTGGGGGTGCTGCTGAATTTAATTTTGGGATTGTCGCGGGTATTGCTGGCAATGGGACGGCGGGGAGATATGCCTGAAACCGTCGCTCGCCTGAATCGTGCCAGAACCGCTCCGGTAGTAGCAGTGTTAGTGGTAGGTGGGGCGATCGCGCTCTTAGTCTGCACTGGCAATGTCAAAACCACCTGGTCCTTTAGTGCCTTTACCGTGTTGGTCTACTATGCCCTGACCAATTTAGCCGCTCTCCGGTTAGCTCCAGCCGAACGCTTATATCCCCGTTGGATTGCCTGGGTAGGATTTGGCTCCTGTCTGCTGTTGTCGTTTTGGGTTGAACCCGAAATTTGGTTAGTTGGGGTGGGCTTAATTCTGAGTGGATTAGTCTGGAAAATTGCGATCGGGCGATTAGGTCGCCAACAGAAAACCGAGCGTCAACCCAGGGAACGCAGCCAATAAAGGATAAAGTAATGAACTAGGTATTTTGCCGTTATCCTTTTTGGTGCCGTGCCATTATGCAGCTTGAGTTTGTTCCCGTTGAGGAATTCTACTTTGCCCTTACCCTAGCTGTCAGAACGCTAGAGGAGTTATCCGTCCCTGGATTGTCTGAACAAGTCCGTGTGCGTCTGGAACAAGAATGTGGTCAGCCCTCGACGGTGGCGGCTGCCAGTCAGAATTCCTATAACTATGTATTTCGCGTCAAAGATATAGATAACAGTCCGGCAAATCAACTGATTGTCTCGATCGCGGATTGGCAAGGCAATTTGCGGTTGAGTAGTGACTATGGCTGGACTCTCGACGAGCAACGACGACCCGTTCGCACTGAGAAATTTGACCAACGATCGCAGTTCTGCCAACAATTGCAGACTTACTTGCAGGCGTGGTTACAACTTCCCATGCTGCAATCGCAGGAACAAACCTGAAGGGTGATTAATCGGGGCAAACCATGATCCGCCCCGATCGATCTACTGGACGGCTGAGGGCTGGCGATCGATCGCGCTCTCAATTTGCGCCGCATCCAACGCCCGACCGATCAACACTAAGCGAGTTTGGCGGGGTTCCTCAGTTTGCCAGGGGCGATCGTAAAAGGTATCAAACCGATTGCCGACTCCCTGCAAAACCAACCGCATGGCTTTATTGGGGACAGCGACAAAACCTTTGATGCGATAGATCTCCTGGTGTTGAACCAGATCCTTGAGGCGATCGATTAGCTCAGTCGGCTCAAAGGTACGATCGAGGCAGAGATGGACGGAATTAATGTCGTCATCATGGTCATGGTCTTCCTCCGTGTCATGATGGCTGGGACGACGATCTAAACTATCTTCAACCGCCGCATTAAACCCTAACAACACATCCGGACTAATCTCACCATGTAAACAGGGCAGAATCTTCACGCCTGGAGCCACTTCCTGTTCTAACCACTGCTGAACTTGATGCAGAGTTGTTTCGTCCAGGTGATCCGCTTTGGTTAGTAACACCAAATCTGCACAGGCAAGTTGATCCTCAAATAATTCTTCGATCGGGGTTTCGTGATCCAAACTATCATCGGCTTGCCGTTGGGCTTCCAATGCTGCTAAATCACCGACGAATTGACCATTGGCTAGAGCTTCACTATCAACCACGGTGATTACGCCATCTACAGTGGCGGCTGTGCGGATCTCATTCCAGCGAAAGGCTTGGATTAAAGGCTTAGGCAAAGCTAATCCCGAGGTTTCAATCACCATGCAATCAATTTGCTCACGGCGTTCTAAGAGTGCTTGCATCGTCGGCAAAAATTCTTCTTGCACAGTACAGCACAAGCAACCATTGGTGAGTTCGACAATTTCTGTGGTACTGCCTGTGTCATCGTCGCAAACCTGACACGATCGCAGCAAATCACCATCAATTCCCACTTCCCCAAATTCATTCACTAAAACGGCGATGCGTCGTCCCTGGTTGTTCTGAAGCAACTGCCGGATTAAAGTTGTTTTTCCGGCTCCTAAAAAGCCTGTGATGATGGTGACGGGAATTTTGTGCATGGCTTCTCGTTCTGGCTTGACAGTCTTAAATCCTTGGTGACTGTAGCACAGGAGCAGGGTGGGGAGATAGGGGAGATATGGGAGCTGTCTCTTATACACATCT
>NZ_JBLZFZ010000034.1:0-84673 GCF_050753385.1 Pantanalinema rosaneae CENA516 | reverse complement strand
AGATGTGTATAAGAGACAGCTCCCCACCTCCCCACCTCCCCACCTCATGTATTACGCTGTATGAAGCCTTGACCCTCAACCTATGGTGGAACAACTCAAGCCTCGCTATTCTGTCACCTGGATAGACCGAATTGCCGACATTCCTAAACCGGCGTGGGATGCTCTGGCTTTGCCGCTCAAAACACCGTTCCTGGAATGGGACTGGCTCCACAATATGGAGACATCTAACAGCACCACGAGATCGGGCTGGTTGCCGAAACATCTGGTCGTCTGGCGCGATCGACAGTTAGTGGGAGCCGCACCTCTGTATGTGAAAGAACATAGCTCCGGTGAATTTGTCTTCAGTCATTTCTGGAGTAATGAAGATGTTGCCCATCGGTTAGGGGTACGGTACTACCCGAAGTTGTTGGGGATGTCACCCTTTACGCCAGCCGAAGGTTATCGCTTTTTGATCGCTCCTGATGAGGACGAGGATGATCTAACGGAACGCATGGTGGCAGAGATTGATTATTTCTGCGATCGTCACCACATCACCACCTGTAACTTTCTTTATGTGGATCCAGACTGGCGATCAGTGATTGAACGGCATGGATTTTCCTCCTGGTTGCACCATAGCTACATTTGGCAAAATCAGGGCTATCGAACCTTTGATGACTACTTAAGTGCGTTTAATGCTAACCAACGGCGCAATATTAAGCGAGAGCGTAAGGCTGTGAATACGTCAGGATTGACCCTGCGAACGCTGACCGGAGAGGAGATCCCGAAGCCGCTATTCTCGCAAATGTACGATTTTTATAGTGATACCTGCGATAAGTTTGGTTGGTGGGGCAGTAAGTACCTAACTCGCAAGTTTTTCGAGCAACTTTATCCCCACTATGCCCATCGAGTGTTGTTTGTCGCGGCTTATAGTGAAACCGACGATCGCCATCCGGTGGGGATGTCGTTTTGCTTAACCAAAGGTAGCCAATTATACGGTCGCTATTGGGGTGCGACCCAGGACATTGACTGCCTCCATTTTGATGCTTGCTACTACACCCCGATCGAGTGGGCAATCAATCACGGCATTCAGGTATTTGATCCGGGGGCAGGGGGACGACATAAGAAACGGCGGGGGTTTCCGGCAACTCCGAATTACTCGGTGCATCGGTTTTATCATCCCCGTTTGACACAAATCTTTCGTTCCTATCAGGATCAAATTAATGATCTAGAACAACAGGAAATTGATGCCATTAATGATGATTTACCGTTTAAACAAACGAATCTAGTTGCAGAAACAGAAACAGATTTGTAAGGTGATCTGATTAGCCAATGAGTTAATGCTTGCTGATCTATCTATCTCAAGCTAACCAGCCGCTTGACTGAAAATTATCACATGCTGTTGGGGTAAGAATCCTTGAGTTTCTTGCCAGATTAATCCTACAGTGGCAAGTTCCTTTTTGACTTGGTTTTGGGTCATTTTATGTAGCTTTTTAATCGGAACAAAGGGGTTCTCACCTCGATATTCGACTAAGATGACTCGTCCATTGGGTTTCAGTGCCTGGGCGATCGCCTGCATCATTTCCTGAGGATAGGTAAATTCATGATAGGCATCAACGAATAGCGCTAAATCAATACTATTTGGTGGTAAGTGTGGATCAATTTCACTTCCTAAAATTGGCTCCACATTAGTGATGTGATTCTCCTGTTTCAGACCTTCCAGAATCTCTATCATCTCTGGTTGGATATCCACCGCCTAAGTACAGGACAAAAAGCTTGAAAGATTGAGCAGGGTAGGGTTTCATCAGAATTACGACACTCATCAGAAACCCTATGAGCCAATATAGCGAATTAAGGCGAGTCCTCCAAGCCCAATTGAACTGGCATGGAGCCAGGATTTCATTTCTGGCTTTGTTTTTGTTAGCCTTGCTGAAAGTCAAAACGGTAAATTTAAGCGAACTATGTTTAGGCTTTGGCGGCAAGGCTTTGCCCGAATCGAGCTACAAGCGGTTGCAGCGCTTTTTTCGAGAGTTTGACCTGGATTACACCGAACTGGCGACCCTGTTGGTGAGTTGGATGCAAATTCCACCAGGGTGGGTGTTGAGCCTGGATCGCACGACCTGGAAATTCGGGAGTCATTGGCACAACATTTTGACCTTAGGCATTGTGCATGAAGGGGTTGCCTTCCCGATTCTGTGGTGGCTGTTGGATAAAAAAGGGAACTCCAACAGCGACGAGCGGATGCGGTTTATGGAAACCTTTGCCAAACGATTTCCCACCGCTCGGGTGAACTGCTTGTGTGCGGATCGCGAGTTCGTTGGCCAAGCCTGGGTGCGCTATCTCCTGCTCGAACCGGCTTTAGCCTTTCGCTTACGGATTCGGGACACCGACCAGATTGAGCACGATGGCAAGGTCCTGGCGGCGCGGGTCGTCTTTGCCCATCTGCAAGTCGGTCAATCTCAAAGACTCACTGGCACTTGCCGGGTCTGGGGTTATCCGGTTGCTGTGGAAGCCCTGCGACTTGAGGATGGGGAGTTACTCGTGGTCATTGCGCCCGTCCACACCCAGAATTTGGTTCAAGATTACGCCAAACGTTGGTCGATTGAAACCTTGTTTGGCATTTTCAAAACGCGGGGTTTCTGTCTGGAATCCACTCACTTCACCGATGCCGAGCGGTTGAGCAAGTTGTTCGCCTTGTTGACCTTAGCTTTATGTTGGGCCATGAAAACAGGCGTATGGTTGCATCAATGGCAGCCGATTGAGATGAAAAAACACGGTCGTCGTGCCAAAAGTTTGTTTCGCTTAGGATTCGATTATTTGCGCCATTTGGTGCTCAATCCATCTGCGTCTAATGGGTCCGACTTTTTGCAATCTCTACAACTTTTGTCCCGTACTTAGATCCACCGCCAGCACTTTACCTTTGGGGACTAATGGGGCAATCCGAAAACTGAAATACCCCGTTCCGGCACCAATATCAGCAACAACATCGGTGGGCTTCAGGTTCAAATGATCGATCAATACCTGAGGCTGTTCTTCCCGTTCGCGACTGGGGCGTTCCAACCAACCTGCGCCCAAATGTCCCATCACCTGAGCAATCTCCCGCCCTAAATACACCTTACCAATGCCATCCCGGCTGGCGGGGCGGGTTTGATACACCGAAGATGCAGTAAGAGCCAGAGTTGGTAATGGGGCATGAAGGTAAAGCCCAATGCAGAGTAGGAGAGTAGCGATCGCCCTCAACCAGCGAACGGATAAGTTGTGCTTCATTGGAATGGCAGGTGGCTAACGACTTAAGCTAATTTTGTAACTCTTGTATTACAAAAGCTGTATTTGTAGTACGATTTTGCGAAATTGCTTCCGCGTCTAGTGTAGACCTCAGCACCACCCATTGTGATTGAGGTGCAGAATGACCACACTATTGCTGCCACCATTTACAGCCCGCACCTACGCCGGTGAGACAGATTTACCCGCGATCGTCGAGTTGATCAACACCTGCAATGCGATCGATCAATTAGATCAGGTCGTTACGGTTGCAGACTTACAACACTCTCTAGACAATCCTGACCCAGATTCGATCGATGAACTGCGGTTATGGAGCGATGCCGAAGGTCGGCTAATTGGCTACTCTCGACTCCACATCTTGCCTGCGACTACCACCGCTCAGGAGGGCTTTTTTAACACCAAAGTGCATCCCGATGCTCGCTACCAGGGGGTGGAAGACCAGATCCTCGCCTGGGCAGAAGCGACATTTCGTGATGTGGGGCGATCGCTGAACCTGCCTCTCTACCTGCGAACGGGGGCACGAGACAGTCAGATCGAGCAAAGAACCTGGCTAGAACAGCAGGGCTTCTCTGTCGCTCGGTGCTTTTACCGTATGGCGCGATCGCTGGCAGACCCGATTCCTACCCCACAATTTCCGGCAGGATTTACAGTGCGATCGGTGCAACCGGAGGATCTGTCTGCCTGGGTCGAGATGTTTAACCAGACATTTATCGATCACTGGAACCATCACCCGATGACCGCAGAACGGCGACAGCGTTGGCTGACTCGTCCTGATTATGATCCAGAGCTTGATCAACTCGCGATCGCGCCCGATGGTACATTGGCCGCCTTTTACTTTAATTTGATTGACCAAGAGGACAATCGTTGGACAGGACGGCAGGAAGGTTGGATTGGTGATTTGGGAACTCGTCGGGGGTTTCGTCGCCTGGGGTTAGGTCGAGCCATGTTGCTGATGGGAATGCACCAATTGAAAGCGAAAGGGATGAATACGGCTTTGCTATCAGTCGATGCTCAAAACCCATCGAGAGCCTTCAACTTATATGAATCCGAAGGCTTTCGGCGACAGTGGAGTAACTTCGCGTATTGCAAGGAGGTTTAATCATTCGGGGACATTTCCTAGTGCAGGTTCAACCGACCCTCTGTGCAGTGCCTAAGACTACCCACCCTGCGGGAAGCAAGCTATACCCTCGCCCTCTCTCATAAGGCTACCGTGTACACACAAGTGATCCAATTTAGCTAAAGCCCTGACGAACCGCCCCCAACCCCAATTCTGGGGGAGCCAAACGATTCAAAGTCCCCTAGAATTAGGGGCTTAAAGCCCTGCGGGCATACCAGAAAAGGGGGCTAAAAGGATGTAAACGAAGTCAGACTCGATTTGTGTGTACACAGTAGCCCATAAGGAGAAGAAACAAGAGTTTTAGCTCCCTTCTCCCTGGGGAGAAGGGGTGGGGATGAGGGTAAAATTCGGATGACAAGAAGCTGGTCTGACACTGTACTAGGAATAAGCTGTGTTGGCGATCGCTCGGCTCAACCCGTATTTCGCATCCCGGCGGCAATCCCGTTAATGGTGAGTAATGCGCCCCGCAGCAGTTCTCCTTTGCTATAGCGCGATCGCACTAATCCGGTGGTTTCGACCTGATCCTTGTACTGCCGCAAGCGTTTGATCAAAGAAACTTGGAGGAGACCCAGAGGAACGATCGTGCCATTGCGTAAATGCACCGACCGTTGCAAATCGGGGTTGTCATCCAGTAAGCGATGATGGCCGTTAATTTTCAGCACAATATCGCGGGTGCGGTAGAACTCACTGGCAATCTGTTCAAAAATCGGTTCAAACCGATCGCGATCGGCAGGACGACTGAGTTCCTGCACATAATGCTGGGCGATTTGCAGATCAACTTTCGATAAAGTCATTTCCACTTTTGACAGCACCACTTTGAAGAAGGGCCACTTGAAGTAGAAATAGCGCAACAGTTTCAGATGTTCTTCGGGCTCTTCATCCAAAAAGCTTTGCAGGGCTGTACCGACACCGTACCAGGATGGTAACAAGAAGCGAGTTTGCGTCCAGCTAAATACCCAGGGAATGGCTCTCAGCCCACTCAGATCTCGCTTGCCACCACTGCGACGAGCCGGACGGGAACTGATCTGAAGCTGACTAATTTCTTCGATCGGCGTGATTTGCAGAAAGAAGTCAAGGAAATCGGGTTGCTCGTAAATCAGCGATCGGTAGTGGGTACGGGCTCGGGTCGCCAGTTCTTCCATAATTTCGTGCCAGGGCTGGATATCATCAAATCCAGTCCGCAACAAGCTACCCTGAATCACCGCCGTAGTCACGGTTTCCAGGTTATAGAGGGCAAGTTCGGGCAACGAGTATTTTGAGGCGAGGACTTCACCCTGTTCCGTGATTTTGATCCGCCCATTCACACTTCGACCCGGTTGAGCCAGAATCGCTTCGTAAGCCGGGCCACCACCGCGACCCACCGAGCCACCGCGACCGTGGAAAATCCGTAAATCTATCCCATAGGTTTCGGCAATCCGTTGAAGGGCTTGTTGGGCTTTATGAATTTCCCAGTTGCTACTGAGGAAGCCGGAGTCCTTGTTGCTATCGGAGTAGCCCAACATCACCTCTTGCAGGTTAGGGGTCAGTGGTGAAATTGGCGCACCGTCCTGGCAATGCCCACCTGCCAGCATGGTGCGATAGAGCGGGAGTTCAAACAGCTCAGTCATAATTGCGGGGGCTTTCCGCAAGTCTTCTACCGTCTCAAACAACGGCACGACCTGCACACAACTGGCTCCGGTCGCGGGGTCATAAAGCCCAGCTTCTTTTGCCAGTAACAAGACTTCCAGCAGATCACTGACATCATGGCTCATGCTAATGATGTAGGTCTGGCAGATGTCTGGTCCGAACTCTTTCTGCAAGCGTCGCAACATGCGGAAGGTTTCGATCGTCTCGCAGGTTTTTTCCGAGAAGGGTAGCTCGGTGGACACCAGGGGACGACGGGTTTGCAGTTCCGTGGCTAACCAGAGAACTTTTTCCGGTTCCGAAAGTTCGTTATAGGGTTTGTGTAGCACTTGCAGGTAATTGACGATTTCCGTCAAGGCATCCAAATGGCGGGTGCTTTCCTGCCGAATATCCAGGTGTGCCAAGTTAAACCCAAAGATTTCCACCTGACAAATGAGCTGATCCAGATCCGTACAGGTCAGTCCGGTTTCTGCCAGGTTCAGTTTAATCAGGTGCAGTTCAGCTAAAAATTCCTGAGTGGAGCGATAAATCGTAGCTGGATTGGCTTCTGACAGCGCTGTGGTCAGGTTACTGTAGTCGCTGTCATACAGGCGATTATTGCGATCGCGGGTATTCTCCAGCCGTTTCTGGATGTAGGACAACTTGAGGCGGTAGGGTTCCTGACGGTAGCGAATGGCTAAGCGATCGTAGACCTCTGGCATCTGAAGTTGATCCTGCTCCAGGGACTCCAGGAGATCGGGTAGGACATCGCTCCAGTGTAGGGACAGACTGAGCAAGTCAATCAGTTTGCGGATGGATTGGATATACCGCTCCAGCACCAGATTGCGTTGATAGCAAGCGGTCTTCCAGGTGACAGCTGGCGTCACGGATGGGTTGCCATCGCGATCGGAACCCACCCAGGAGCCAAACTTACAGAAATTATGCTTGGGTAGCTGCATCCGGGGAAACGACTCTTGCAGATCATGCTTCAGCCGTTGATACAACTGCGGAATCACCTCAAACAACACTTCCTGGAAGTAATGCAGGGCATAGTCTACTTCATCCAGTACCGTTGGTTTGAACTGGTGGAGTTCATCCGTGCGCCACCAGAGGCGAATTTCCTCAGTGAGTTGTTGGTGCAGCAGTTTGGCTTCCCAGGATAGTGGGGCATCCTGAGCCGAACTTTGTTCCTCTGCCAGATCCAACTGGCGCAAGATTTTGACAATCCGGCGCTGCTTACCTCGAATCGTGTGCCGCACAATCTCGGTTGGGTGAGCGGTGAACACTAAGCGCACATCCAGGCGATTAATCAACGCTTGAATATGCTGGGGAGGAACATTCAGGCTCCGCAGCTTAGGAAATAGCCAGTGAAACGTGCCTAATTCTTTACGGGAGCCAGCTTCTTGCAGGGCTTTTTCCAGCAAATCGGCTTCTAAACGACTACTGGAGGTGGTGGCTTCCTCCGCCAGACTGGTGGCGGTTTGCCCATTCGTGGGACTGGCGGCTGGGGTTTTGCTGGTCGTCACGGTTTCCCGAGAAGCCCGATATTGCTGTTGTTGATCGCGTTGTTCGTAATGTTGCTCAACGATATTGATCAACTGGAAATATAACGCAAATGCCCGCGCTGCCCGAATCGCTTCATTTAGATCCAGGCGTTCGACCAACTTCAATACTTCTGATTCCCGAAAGGTATTCGCCTGCCCTTCGGGGGAGCAGAGATCGCGGAGTTGATTTAATAAGTCAACTAGTTCTTGCCCACACTCCTGTCGTAAAACGGTTTCCCACAGATCTTCTACAATGCCAAGCCGATGCCGCAGCAGTAAATCAGAGGGAGAAGCAACTAGCATTTCTGCGGTTGTTCTGGTTTCTGTAGCGGCTCCAGAACCAAATACATCATCCGCTGAAGATCGTGTCGAAGTCATGGAGTCTGCCCTAGCCAAGGATATTCAATACATTTTATGGGTTTACTTCTGGATTTTGGAGTTGCCGGGGCAACGAATTATCAGGGCTGGGTAGAATTACCGCCGCTCGTAATCTCGTTGTTAACATCAGAGGTAGAGGTATCCGGGTGATCGATCGCGCTGGGTGGAAATGTCAACAATGGCAAACGATCGCCCCGAAAGATTTCCTCACTGAGTTGTCCTAGCTCCTGCACCGTCTGGAGAATGGCTCGTCCACCTAATACTCCCATTAGGACAGGGATTGTTGCTAGACTCAGCCATAAATCTGGCGATCGCGGAGTGGAAGTCGCAGTATTCGGGGTTGGTTCATTCGGTTCAAGGAGTGGCATAGTGAAGTATTTTTAAGATATGTAAATAAAAAGTCCAACTTGTAGCATTAGCCACGTTTCTTGCTAAAACGGGTTGCTTATGGAAGAGTTGTTGCGACATGCAACCCTCAAGGGAGCTTGGCATCTGCTGCATCAACCACTCATGATGTGGCAACGAATGGCTGGAACCATCGTCATCATATCTAGTGAGATGCCATTCTGGGTGGCAAGTATGCCAAATTGCCATAAGTGTGTTATTTCTATGGGGCAAGATGGCGGTGTCTGGTCGCTAGTTTGAGCTAAAAGCAGGGATCAACTCTCTCATGGCGAATGTGGATGGACATAATGCATCACCTTCTGGCGAGTCGTTTTCCGTAGAAACGGCAACTAAGCGCGTTTCCCTGACTCACTGGATACATCGGGTGATTGGGCTAAGTCAAGCCCAAATCAAAATGCGATTGCGGGGCAATGGGTTGCATTTGCTATGTGAAGGGCAACCCTGTCCGGATGCCGAAACGATCATCTGGCGGTTACAACGTGCCTTTGCGATCGCGCCTCTAGAAAAATTACTGCCGCCTGGTTCGCCCCAAATTTTTCAGATGACGATTTATGGGCGAGAGTTGGGCGAGGCGAATCCCGATTGGACGAGAACGATCCATTTTCATGGGGTGAGTTCAGTCATAGAGCCGATCGCCTCAACGTCAGAGGTTGAAGTTGTCCCATCTCAGGCAACGACTGAGGAGGAGGCTGAACTGCCTGCGCTGGCATCGGCTCCGGTGACTTCAGAGGTCGCTTCGCCAGAGCCAACTGTGCCAGATATGACCGCTATCACGGCAACGATCGTGGAGTCCGAAGAAGTTGCTGCCAGTGTGACTGAGCCAGTAGCGGTTGGATCGACACCGACTGAAATCCCTGATTTAGACCCCGTTCCTGTCGAGGAAGTGGTAGTTGCAGCAGCCGATTTGCCAGAAGATCAGGTGGCTATAGAGTCAGAACCAGAGGTGGTGGCGGTCGTCTCGACGGTCGAATTAGCTCGGCAGGGACAACCGGACGCGATCGCTCGTTACTTGAGTCAGGTCTTGAGCCATTTGGATGTGGCAGTGCGGGTCAAGATTGAAGTGGGTAAAACTGCCAATCAGCAGGTGGGGCAGTCAGGCAACCCGGAAACTGAGTCAGACTCAGATAGAGAACCCCCGAAGCGCCTATTGATTTTATGTGAGTCGATCTATGCTCCCGATCCAGGGCTGCTGGCAGAACCGATCGCCCAACGCTTACGCGAACTAGACTTAACCGGATTCCGCCACGCGATCGTCTTTGGTCAAGTTCAGGGGGAAACCAGACCCGAATGGCTGTTACGAGTCGATTTAACGCCGCCAGAAATTACCCTGCGGGAATGGGCCCGTTGGGGGGATGTGCAGGCGATTAGCCAACTGTTAAATCACAACCTGCGATCGCAAGAAACCCAGGTATCCGCCCTGTTAAAGGACTCCACGCTACATTTATCCTGCTCGGGGATGGGAGTCACTGCTCCAGATAAACTGACTGTCTTAGCCACGATCGCGCCACTGTTACAAGAGCTTGCCCCCCAGGGAATTCAGGCGGCGACGATTTATGGCTTAATTCGTGAGCCGGACAGCACGAAAGCCACCGAGCCACCTGCCGATGCCGATACGGCTCTCTCTCCCCTGTGGGTACATTGGTTAGATCTACCCGCCACTACCCAGCCCGATCGGGCTGGATCAACCTTAGAACTGGCACAGCAGGCTCATCTAGAGGCAATTACTTTTTTATTAACTCGGTTATTAAATCCCGATCTGGCAACCAAGTTAGCCACGGGTGGCATTCGGGTGCAGCTTCGCCAAAAAGGGGATCTGCTACATGTGATGACGGATGCGCCTACTTGTCCGCGTCAAAGTGATATAGGAGCGGCGGTAGTTCGCTTCCTGAAGCCGTTAGCGATCGCGGATGTGGCGGGAGTCCGGGTGTATGGACGGCGGGCGGGACAAAAGCAACCGTTATGGAGTTATGGAGCCGATTTTGCCCCCCGGAGTCGGTTAGTCCCCGAAGCGACCCCAGAATTTGCAGCTTCCGATGCCTATGTGAATGAATTGCTGTCACCTCCCGGAGCCATTGTCCTGTGGTCGGAATTGCCGCCGCATGATTGGCGATCGGTGATTCAAACGGCCTGTAGTCAAGCGGTGGGTTGGCTGCAACGATCGTTGATTGCCTCCCAATTGTTTGTGCCCCAAGAACCGGCGACTCTGACTGCGACGGAAGCCGGTTTCGACTCTGAAGCCAGTACGGCGATGCGTTCAGCCTATGGTGTGGGAGTTGCCCTGATTTGGAGTACGGTCGGAGTCCTGCTGGTGCTGCAATCCGATTGGCTATTAGGACGGTGGGTGCAACCATTATTGCGGGAACAATCGCCTCCGATCGCGCAACAACCTGCTTCGCCCTCATTGGTAACTGCGCCATCGCCTTTGCCGAATCTGCCGTTACAAAAGTCTCAACCTGAGAATGCTGAAGACTTTAATGATTCTGGGTTTACTCGCCCCGGTTCAGTAATGTTGTCGTCCCCGGATCCTAGTCAGTCTGGGGGGTCGGACGTTGTGTTACCAGCTTCTCCCTTACAACCAACGGCGGAGAGTGTCGCGGCGATCGATCCCTCGACCTATCCCACTTTTAATAGTCGGCAGTTTGATACGCAACTGACTCTGTATCGTCGCTACTTGGAGCAGCATGGTACGCCCGATGTTTTGATTATTGGCAGTTCCAGAGCCTTACGAGGGATTGATCCAGTGTCTCTCCAAACGGCACTGGCGGAACAGGGCTATCCCGGCATGAAGGTGTTTAATTTTGGGGTAAATGGGGCGACAGTACAAGTCGTCGATCTGCTGGTGCGGCAAATTCTCCCACCAGAACGGCTGCCGAAGTTAATTCTATGGGCGGATGGGGCGCGGGCATTCAATAGTGGACGCGTAGACATTACCTATAACGGGATCGTAGCATCGGAAGGGTATCGCACCTTGTTAGCCGGTCAACCGCCGGTTCCTGGTACGACGGTGGCTCAAGCAAGTGGCACCGCCGCTAACTCTCCAGCCCGGTCAGCCAAGGCGGGTACTGAAGATGCCACAGCGTCTCTGTCGGGTAGCTATCGGATTCTGAATGATCTGCTCAATCAACAGTTAGCCGCGTTATCGGTCACCTATGGGCAGCGCGATCGCCTGAAAACTCGATTACGGGATCAGGTGGCTGCCTGGTTGCCCCAAAGTGGGACGTTAGCGGCTTCATTACGGTTGATTTCGCCCAATTCGCTGGCAGACTCCACCAGTCCGGCGGCATCGGCATCGACTTCTGTACCGCCAGTGTTAGCCGAAAGTCAAAGTCAGATTGATGTGAATGGTTTCCTGCCGTTAGCGATCCGGTTCAATCCAGCCACGTACTATCAAAAGTACGCCAGAGTGCCTGGAGATTATGATTCTGACTATGAATCCTTCCAACTTAACGGGAAGCAGACCGATGCCTTAATCGCCCTGGCTCAGTTTGCTCAAGCTCAACACATTCCATTAGTGTTTGTAAATTTGCCCTTAACGGCAGAGTATCTGGATCCACCTCGGCGACGTTATGAGGAGGAGTTCCAACGCCACCTGCTTCAGTTAGCGCCGCAATTGGGCTTAATTTATCGGGATTTGAGCCAGGGAGTAGCCACCAAATCAGACTATTTCTCGGATCCCAGCCACTTAAATCGTTACGGAGGGTATGAGGTGTCCCGCCGACTGGCACAGGATGTGATGATTCCCTGGAGTCAAGCCCGGTAGGCTACAAAATATCGATCGTGCCTTGCTGACCATCAATGCGGACTAACTGATTATCTTTCAGCAGGTGAGTGGCATCATGCACATCCATGACTGCCGGAATCCGGTATTCTCGCGCCACGATCGCGCCATGGGATAAGCGTCCTCCCACCTCAGCGATCAATCCTTTGGCTCTGGCTAGTAGCGGTGCCCAACCTGAGTCGGTATAGGGAACAACCAGAATTGTATCTGTACCGATTTCTGGCATTGTCTTGAAGTCCCGCACAATCTTGATCCGTCCTTCTACTTGCCCAGGGCTCGCTGCAATCCCCCGCAGTTGTTGGGATACGTGCCAACCTTGGGTCTTTAACATTGGTTGGGGCGGATCATCGCCATAAACTAGAAAGGGGACGGGTTCCAGCTGACGATCGCGTTCCAGTTGTGCCTTACGCGGTTCAATCCACTGGAATACATCTAGATGGTCAACGACTTGCGAGGATGGCTGGATCACCTGCCGAATTTCATCGAGTTCGAGGAAAAAGATCTCCCCTGGATGGTTGAGTCGTCCAGCATCAAGCCATTGCCGTTCCAACGCCACCACTGCCCAACGCAATTCTGCTAATAGGTGACTGTAGACTTCCGTGACTCTCCCCTTCAGGTCAAACCGCCGTTGGATGGAACGGACTTTGCCAGTGGCTTTGGCAGGGACAGGCGCGATCGCTGGCGGATACAAACAAAATTGCTGAAATGATGCTCGGACTGAAGTCGGATCTTCCTTCCAGGTGGGCACAGCAATATCCGTCCCAACTTCACTTAAGTACCCATAGGTTTCTAGCAACTGCTCGAACTGCTCAAGAATTTCTCTCCCCTCAGCCGTCGTCGCCAACCCTTCAAATACATCACCCCTAAACTGCTCATCTCCCCCATCTCCTCCATCTTCCCCATCCCCTAACCACCCCGATCGCTCCAACACCACTCTCGCCCTTCCTGCCAACTCCTGGAGCGATCGCAATGCCGCCACCTCTGGAGTCGCCTGGGAGTCGATCTGGTCATCCTGAACTTTGGCGATCGCTTTTCGCAGGGCGGCACTTAAGGGAGCCAGAATGCTGTAGTAGGTGGCTAGCTTCAGCAGATTCAAAATATGGTCAATTCGTTGCAGTAATTCGGTCGCCGAGAGGGTGCTGGCTGGCTGTTCCGCCAATTCTAAGAGAGCTGGAGTGAAGGTTTGGCGATCGTGCTGCTGGAAGTCCTGCTCTAACCGACGTTCGCGTTGCCACAGGCGTAAAAGTCCCGGCAGACTGCGTAGGGTCGATCGTAGCGGGGGTTTACTAAACTTCGCTCCTCGGGTTAAAAACTCTAGGCTTTCCGGTGGCAATCCCATGCGGCGAAAAATTTGTCCCAGTAGAGACGCATTAAAGTAAGCACGGGAATAATGGAGAGTAGCGGTTTGCCCAAAATCCAGCCCTTTTGCCCGTTCCGCTAAGACCAACGTGAATAAATCACCCCACACGCCACAGGTCAGAGGACGGTTAATTGACCAGGTTAGCGGTCGAATCATGCCGGGAATCACTTCACTGGCAATTTTGCGCGTCCAAATTGGCAGCAGCGTCGTAATCGGACGAGATTGCAGTAGCCAGAGCGTTTGTCCGTCGTAGCTCCATTCAATATCTTGGGGAATGCCGTGATAATGCTGTTCCAAACTCCGAGCCAGAAACGCCACTTGCTGGATCAATCGCGGGGGAATGTCACCGCTGCCCTGCATCGGTAAGCTCAATTCATCCGGTAATTGCCAGGAATTGGTAGCAGTGAAATATTGCTGTTGAATCGCATTCCCGATCGTCACCTGATAGCTTTCTGGTGTCACCTGCCCCGAAACTACCTGACTGGCGTTACCCGGTAGCGCTTCGATCACGACCTCATCCCCTTGCCGCGCGATCGGATCGCGACTAAAAGCAACTCCCGAAAATACGCCCCGAATTTGTTGCTGCACAATTACCGCCATTGATGTATCGGCAACTCCCCGTTGCTGGCGATACTGTACGGCGGAGGGGCGATCGTAGGAGGCTAAACACCGATGGATGGCAACTGGCAGTTCCTCTTGGCTGGTCACACTTAAAACGGTTTCGTACTGCCCCGCCGCTGAAGCAATATCGGAGTCTTCTCCAACGGCTGACGATCGCACCACGAATGGTTGTTGAGGAGAGGGTTGCAGTTTGGCAATTAAGGGAGCTGGATCATCACCCGGAGCCAGAACCCAACCCATTGGGATAGGATAGCCCAACCGTTTCAAATCGGATAGCGTTGCCGCTTTGCCCCCAACTTGGGTGGCATCCAGGGATTGATCGAGGGAGCGGAGGGCACGATCGCCTCGAAAAAACTTAAACATGGTTTGAGACTCCGTTTGTCCAGCAGTGGGGCTTAAATCCAGATCATCGGGAATTTTGGTGTAAATCCAACCCAGTAAGGCGGATAACGCGATCGTCGCTATAATCAATTCCGTTTCATGAATATGACGTAGGGCAGTAATCAGCGGCAGCAAAATTAACACGCCGAATCGTCCTTGACGGCGCTCTCGCAGGATAGTGAAGCTAATGCTGCTAATCAAAAACAGTAAAGCCGCACCGACGGGATCAAAGGCAATATAACCCCAAACCACATTCGTCGTTCCAGCCCCCTTACCGACCCAGTAGCGCCCCATCACCAGGGCAATCAACGCTACCATCACCCAGGCAGGACTAAGGGGAAAAAAGGTGCGAGCCAACCAGACAGCTGCAATCCCTTTACTGGCTTCGGATAGCACTGCCAGTATTCCCGCAACTTTACCCCCGTGATAAAACGCGGCTGACACCCCAATATTGCCTGTCCCCAATTGGGATAGTTTTTTGCCAGTCAGAGCTTGGGTGATCCAACCGACTAACGGCAGTCCTCCCAAAATCGGACAAAGGAGAAAGATCAGCAGAGCACCCCAAACCTGTGTCAGTGTCATGAGGCTTGAGTCCATAGCCAACCTAAATGCAGCTCGAATCCAGGTAGCACTGGATTGCCCTTGAGCACAGCGGGAGCTGACAAAACTGTTACAGGTTGCCCCGGACGATAAACTTCGACCTGTCGATCCTGGGGATTAATCAACCAGCCCAGTTGTAAGCCATTGTCCAGATACTCCTGCATTTTGGTTTGTAATGGCTGTAATTCATCTGTCACAGACCGCAGTTCAATCACGAAATCTGGACAAATGGGTGGAAATCGCTTTTTTTGAGCAGGGGTTAGGGCATCCCAGCGATCGCGGCGAATCCAGGCCACATCGGGCGAGCGATCGGCTCCATTCGGTAGCTTAAATCCAGTGGAGGAATCAAACGTAATGCCCTGTCGAGTCTGACGATTCCACAGGGTAACATCGGTCGCAATCTCAGCGTTATAGTTACCTGTGTCTCCTCCCGTGGGTGACATGATGATTACCTCCCCGGTAGCCGTCCGCTCAAACTTCAACTCCGGATTGACCTGACACAGTTGATAAAACTGCTCATCCGTGAGCGTGATGATGGGGTTCAGGTTAATTGAGTATGCCGTCATGGTCTGGGCTACTCCCAATCGGCGGTATCTTCATCATTGTACGATCGCCTTCTCCGGTTGGTCGCCCCATAGCAAAAAGCCCCTCCGGAGTGGAAGGGCTTTTGTATGATCAAGAACTAATGAGAATTAGCCGTTGATAGCAGGAGCGGTCAGCGCGATGGGAGCCGCTTCGCCAGCCGCCAAGTCGAGCGGGAAGTTGTGAGCATTACGCTCGTGCATCACTTCCATCCCCAGGTTGGCGCGGTTCAGCACGTCTGCCCAGGTTCCCACCACACGACCTTGAGAGTCGATGATGGACTGGTTGAAGTTGAACCCGTTCAGGTTGAACGCCATCGTGCTGATGCCCAGCGCGGTGAACCAGATCCCAACTACCGGCCATGCACCCAAGAAGAAGTGCAAGGAACGAGAGTTGTTGAAGCTAGCGTATTGGAAGATCAACCGACCAAAGTAACCGTGGGCCGCCACGATGTTGTAGGTTTCTTCTTCTTGTCCGAACTTGTAACCGTAGTTCTGAGATTCGGTTTCGGTGGTTTCCCGCACCAGCGAGGAGGTCACCAACGAACCGTGCATGGCGGAGAACAAGCTACCACCGAACACGCCAGCCACACCCAGCATGTGGAAGGGGTGCATCAGAATGTTGTGCTCCGCTTGGAACACGAACATGAAGTTGAAGGTACCGGAAATACCCAGAGGCATCCCGTCAGAGAAGGACCCTTGACCGATCGGGTAGATCAGGAACACGGCGGTTGCAGCAGCCACAGGAGCGCTGTAAGCGACGCAGATCCAGGGACGCATGCCGAGGCGGTAGGAGAGTTCCCATTCCCGACCCATGTAAGCGAACACGCCAATCAGGAAGTGCAGGACAATCAGTTGGTAAGGCCCACCGTTGTACAGCCACTCATCGAGGGAAGCCGCTTCCCAAATGGGGTAGAAGTGCAGACCGATCGCGTTGCTGGAAGGCACAACCGCACCGGAGATGATGTTGTTGCCGTACATGAGAGAGCCAGCCACAGGCTCACGGATGCCATCGATGTCCACGGGGGGAGCTGCGATGAAGGCAATGATGAAGCAGATAGTCGCGGTCAGTAGGGTGGGGATCATCAGAACACCGAACCAGCCGACATAAAGACGGTTGTTGGTGCTGGTCACCCACTCGCAGAACTGACTCCAGATGTTAGCGCTTTCGCGGCGCTGAAGAGTCGTTGTCATGATAGTAATGAGTGCTTGATGTAACTTGGATGATGTACGGCTTTCACCGTATGCACTTTAGTTTAGACTTCTTCATTGAGTTTTGTAAAGTACCTGATTAAGATTTCTCCCGAATAGGCGATCGACCCCGCTAAACCAGGCTGAGTACCCCTCTGATGTCGTCAGAAGTGTAAAGCTATATTTGTTTTTGATAAAGTAAAACGACTCAAAAGGTTAACAAGGGTTAACAATCCGCTGGACGGTTTACCGCCCGTCTGATGCCTGCTCCGCCTACCCCACTTCTGAACCTAACTTCAAGCTGGCAAGGGCTTGGGGAATATTGAGTTCCAGGAAGCGATCGAGGGCTAAATAAATCCAGTGATACGATCGCTGATTGTCTGGGCAGGTTTTCTGAAAGCCCAGTTTTAGACGCAGTTCTTCGTACAACGGATGCACAATCAGCGAATAAAGATCACACAGGTTGGGAAAATCGCTCTGCATTTGTACCAGGGTTTGTTTGGTGTCCTCAAGTAGCAGACAGAGATTGTCCACCGAGAGGAACTGGCTTTCAATCACCCAGGCTCGGATATAGACTGAAGTGCAATCTGGATCGCCTGAAACTGCCATCTGAAATGGGTCGGTTTCGTTATCCGTTGTCAGGTAAAAGCTTTTACTGGGAGCCTGGAAGAAGTTAAATTCTGAAGTGCTTGTCACCGGATACAAAATACAAATGCCGACGGGATTTTGGTTGTCGGAGCGTCGTAAGACCCGCATGCCCCTGGCGTAACGCTGCGCCCAACTCCGGAAGGAGCGAGCGATTTTATGGGAAACGAACGCATTGTCCTTAATCAGTTCGGCATAGGTGCGAGTCACCAAATTTGCCAGGGGAATGGTATCGGTGCGTGGATTAAAGTTGTCTACCGTCAGCGTGACGGTGGCGATCGGGACGGGTGGATCAGCCAGTTCGGGTAACGATCGCACTTGCAAACACAGGGTTTGACCATCAAAGCGTTTTTCGATCAGCCCGAGGGCAACCAGGCGATCAATCATCATCCCTGCCGCGCGATCGCTGCCCCGATCCTGATCGCCATAAAATAACTCGGCGGCTTCCCGATGAGTACAGGCAACTAATCGGTCTAGGGGATAAAGCTGAGTGAGGGGATGGAGTGCGGCTACGGCGGTATCCTGCTGGTGTTTCAGTAACAAATAAGCCCACAATCTCACAAAGCACTCGGCTCGTCGTCGAGTTAACCCTCCGCGCTCTAGGAGCATTCTCACGTAGCGACGTTGCTGCTCAGGTGAAAAAAACCGATCGAGGACTTCTGGCTCAATCGACTGCGGAGACTCGGACGATGATTTCAAGGAACTTACCACAGAGAGATCACTGATATTAAGAAGGGGCTAACGCGATCGTAAACGAATTCACCCATTCAGGGGTTTCCAAACTTGGAAAGGTATGCGTTCTGAATTAGTCAGATCGAAGAGTACCCAAACGGGTGACTGCTTTTCCGACAATTGCAGCGACAATTCGGAATATCATCCTGTCAGGTGTAGTTGAATGGTTGGTTTGAGGGGATGCCTCAACCATCTGTTCTATGGCTGGGCAATAGTTCAGCCCTGTGGGAAGACGAACTATCTTGAAGGAACAGATTCAATTCACGCTTTCTCTAATCAGCAAGATCAATTCCTTGACCGGGAATTTCTGAAGCTTAGAGAGGATTTTTTTGAGGTTGGTGTGACTATTATCAACCGATTTATCTGAGTTCCACAATCGGATGTTGCCTAAAACTTCACCCTACTTCACCCCAATTCATCTGACTTCGGGCTGTATCACCTGACTTCAGACCAGTAAGGTGAATTACAGTTTGCTCATTGTCGATTCGCCAGACCAGCGAGCAGAATAGCCTCAAGTACTTGAGGAATCTGACCTATGACAGCTCGTGTTCTTAATGTTTCTCCGGAAACCGCGTCTGTCGGCTCGTTGTTTGTCTGCCAAGCCCCCCGCAGCTCACGTAGCTTTACGGCATCTCACCCTGATTCTGGCAAACACCTAGTCCGCAGACACACTGAAACTCCGGAACCCTCGACCAGTAGTGATATTCCAGATGTGAATCTGCTCTGGAAGCAGTTGTTTGAACTGTTGCCCCAGGGAGTGATTGTTGCCTCTCGGTATCAGAAACCCGTGTACTGGAACCTGAAAGCTCAATATCTCTGTCAGGAAGCACTGAACACCAATTTCCCGATCGCCGGACTCCCCGGTTTGGTGTCGGAGGTGTGTCAGCAGTTCATGCGGGAGGATTCCGCCGCTAGTACAGGGATTACGCACGAATATCAAACGGCTAGCGGGCGAACGGTTCGGATTACGGTACGCTGGTTAGAACTGAATTTAGGCAACGATCGCCCGAATGGTAATGGTCGGGTTGAGCACTTGCGCCCGGTGGACTCTAACGGTGAAGCTCCGTATTTGCTGATCTTTTTGGAAGACCGCGATCAAGTGTTACGGGAGGAATTGCGGATTCAGCAGCAGAAATATGACCTGACCGATCGGGAAGCGGAAATCTGGATGCTGTTGCAGCAAGAGTTTACCTATCAAGAGATTGCCAAACGGCTGCAAATTAGCCTGAATACCGTCAAGACGCACGTTAAAAATGTCTATGCCAAGAAGCGGAGTTGTCAAGAGACTGAGTCGGAATAAGTGGCTTGGTTGTGTGAGGCAGTCAGGCATGATGGTAATTAGCTTGCCACTTACCGATGACGAATGATTGATGACTGCTCGAACCATCACGTACAGTCCAGCCCATACGCTGGTTCCCACCTATGAGTGCTTTAATCGGTGTACCTATTGTAATTTTCGGGTTGATCCGGGTACACACGCTGGGCTGAGTTTGACGGCTGCTGCCGAGCAATTAGCGACCCTGCGGGAGCATGGGGTAATCGAAATCCTGATCTTGAGTGGGGAGGTGCATCCCCAAAGCCCCGATCGCCCTCACTGGTTCCAACGCATTTACGATTTGTGTGACCTGGCACTCTCCCTGGGATTTTTGCCCCATACCAATGCTGGAATTTTGAGTCGGGCAGAAATGGAGCGGCTCAAAGCGGTGAATGTGTCGATGGGCTTGATGCTGGAGCAAATTACCCCAGCGCTCCTTCAGACGGTGCATCGTCATGCCCCCAGCAAAGTGCCAGCCGTTCGCTTGCAACAACTGATCTGGGCAGGAGAGTTGCGAATTCCCTTTACGACTGGACTGCTGTTAGGCATTGGCGACACCGTGGACGATCGCCTTGCTACCTTAGAAGCGATCGCCGCGATTGCCCAGGAATGGGGGCATATTCAGGAAGTGATTTTGCAACCCTATCGTCCCGGTCAGCAGGAAGCTCTCAGTAGTGCCGCCTTCGGGATTGAGGATTTGATCGACACGATCGCGATCGCCCGCAAAATTCTGTCATCTCAAGTGACCTTGCAAGTGCCGCCGAATCTAATTGCCAAACCGGAACAGTTGATTGCCTGTATTGAAGCAGGGGCGAGGGATTTGGGGGGCATTGGTGTGCGGGATGAGGTGAATCCAGATTATCCCCATCCAATCGATCTCACTCTAGCGAATACATTAGAACTAGCTGGCTGGCAATTAATCCCACGATTACCTGTCTATCCCCAATATTTTGACTGGTTATCGGCACCGTTACGGCAGGCGGTCGATCGCTGGCAGCGGCAACTGGATCAAACAGGAATCCCGCAAACCTGATGATGACATGACCACCAGATCTCCGGGATTCAAAGAGTATCGCGACGAAACCAGAACGGCGATCGTAACGATACAGAGTTTTTAGAGTTGGTTATTGTTCCGCCGTAGCCAGTTCGGTGCTGCCCCGACCTCGACGTTGGGTGAGGGAGTTGAACAGGAGAATACCGATCGCTTTGATCAGGCTACCTTCGAGTTCTTTGAACATCTTCATGTTCAGACCAAAGGCATCATTGGCTTCGTCTACAATCCGTTCAGCCGTTGCCTCATCCACCTCTAGATCGTTCATGGCTTGACGATAGACGGTCTTAAAGGCTTTCTCGTCCGAGATGGTTTTGAACTCGTAGAAGTTAGTTCCAGATCCATCGCTCAGGTTCATGCCTCGTTGAGCAATGCCCTTGAGGATTTGACCGCCGGATAAATCGCCTAAGTACCGGGTGTAGGAGTGAGCCACCAGCAGTTCCGGGGCGGTGTTCGATACTTCCCGAATCCGAGCCACGTAAGCTTGGGCGGCTGAGGAAGGGGCAATTTGCTCCCGCCAGTTCGTCCCGTAGTAGTAGTACAGGTCGTTTTCTAGAGCTTCTTTACGGTTGAGTTCTGGGAAGTAGATTTTTGACACGATCGGATGATCTTTCTGCTTCTCCATTTCCTCTTCCATCGCGGTGTAGACGTAGTAGAGGTTCGACACCAGCTTGCGGTAAGAGTTTTTTTCTACAGTGCCTTTTAAGAAACAGGCGATGAAACCTGTATTTTCAGCCATCGTATGGGATTTCTTGGTGCCCTCACGTAGCTTGGTTGCTAAATTACTGCTCATACTAAATCTTCCAACCTGGGGTTGACGTGTGAGTGTACTGGGTTCTGAAACGCTAAAAAACCATCTAAATTGTTAAGGTAGACCGATTTGATGAGCGTTTTTATTAAAAATTTTGAAGGACATGGAGCTAAATTGAACAACTTACGAAACAAAAAATAATAGCCACTTTCATCAAAGCCCTGGCAAATCAAGATCATACGGCTTTAGACAAAAATGGCTAGCTTAAATTGCTTGACATGTAAATTTTACAATTCGTAAAAAATCAACCCTCGGCGGGTACAACTTGGGGTTGCCCCATACTGTAATTCAGCACCCGGCTATTCAAGTTATAGGAAATACTGCCTTGCTGGAGCAGCGATCGCACCAGGTGTTCTAGATCCGAACCAATTCGCCGCAGGTTGTATTCCGTTAACTCAGCCCCGTTATACGCTTCAACTAGCTCATCAAACTTACGGTAAACCTGCTGAAGGGCTTCTTCCGTCCAAACGAATTCGTTATCTGGATCAACATCCAGAGTCAACACGTTGTCGCTGGGAATCAATTCATTCTTTTCAACGGTGGCAGCAAAGATATGGATATGGCGCGTGGTTGACTTCAGCAACATGGGGTAGTCAGCTAAACGGTACAGCTTTATTGTAAAGAGCGATCGTCCCTAGCAGGTATTGCATTCGTCAACTAGACCAATAGATGGAAGGGGAACAAGCCCTCTCAGCGCATTGCCAGCGATCCTGTACACTGAGGGGCAATTCATCTGAATGGCGCTTCTATGGCAACCCCGAAAATGAATAGACTAGCGATAGAAATGCCGCAACTGACTGTATTTAAGCTTTAGCAAGCGAATTATGACGACGAGTAATCCCGCCCACCCCCCTCAACGTGTGATTGGTTTGACTGGAGGGATTGGCATGGGCAAAACGACAGTATCGGATTATCTGGCAACTGTCCATCACATTCCAGTGCTAGATGCAGATATTTTTGCCAGGGAAGCGGTACAACCGGGCGCAACGGCATTGGCTGAACTGGTCGATCGCTACGGTTCTGGAGTGCTGTTACCCGACGGGAGTTTGAACCGCCATCGCTTAGGCGACATTATTTTCAGCAGTCCGGCGGAACGGCTCTGGGTGGAACAACGGATTCATCCCTATGTCCGCGATCGCCTCACGGAATCGATGCAAGCTCCGTTACTCCGAACCAGCCCGATCGTGGTGATGGTGATTCCGTTGTTATTTGAAGCTCGAATGACTGATTTGGTTACAGAAACCTGGGTGATCCGGTGTACTGAAGACCAACAGCTACAACGCTTAATCCACCGCGATCGCCTCAGCTTTGAACAAGCCCAGGCTCGAATGAATAGTCAGATGGCAATTCAGAAAAAACTGGCTCGGGCGGATGTGGTGCTGGACAATACCTCCACGCCGGACCAGTTGTATCAAGAAATCGATCGCTATATCGCTAAACATCCCCAGCAAGTCACGATTCGCCGGGGATGCTAACGGCTAATCCATCGCTTCGCCGCCCACCACGACATTGCGAATCCGCAGACTGGGCCCACCACAGCCGACGGGCAAGCCACTTTGCCCCCCCTTGCCACAACCGCCGGACTCATCCCAGAAAAAGTCATCGCCGATCGCTTCAATGTCTGCCAGGGTCTTAAACGCATTGCCGGATAAGGTGACATCCCGGACGGGTTCGGCAATCTCGCCATTGCGGATCATCCAGGCTTCTCCGGCAGCAAAGGTGAACATTTCGCCATTGGTCATGCCACCCAGCCAGTTGCGGGCGTAGACCCCCTCTTCGATGTCATTCAGCAGATCATTGACCGGAGTTTTACCGCGTTCGATCCAGGTATTGGTCATCCGGACGATCGGGGGGTAATGGTAGTTCAAACATCGGGCATTGCCAGTTACTGCTTCGCCTAGCTTGCCTGCCGTCTCCCGCGAGTGTAACCGTCCCACCAGCACTCCATCCTGGATTAACTGAGTTGTGGTGGCAGGTGTACCTTCGTCGTCATAAAAGTAACTGCCCCGATGTCCGGCAGGGGCTGCCCCATCAAAGATTTGCAGTTCCGGGGAGCCAAATCGTCGCCCAATGCTCATGGTTTCCAGCAAATCGGGATTTTCGTAAGCCATGTCTGCTTCCGACAAATGCCCAAAGGCTTCATGCACAAATAATCCCGACAGAATCGGATCGATCACTACTGTATAGGTATTGCCTTTGACGGGAGGCAGGGCTAGTGAATCAACGGCGCGTTGGGCAGCACTGCGGACCTGTTCATCTAAGCCGAGTAAGTCCTCATACGCTTTTCGCGATCCGGTGGTTTCTCGTCCGGTCTGCACCGTTTCACCATTGCGAGCCGTAGCCGCGAACCGCATTTCCATGTCTACCCAGGATTGCTCCAGTAATGTGCCCTCTGAGGTTGCGAGAATCACCCGTTGAGCGCTGTCGCCATACCGCACTGAAATGGTGGCAATTTGGGAATTGAGACTACGCAGAATTTCGCCATAGTGCTGGCATAGGGCTTTTTTATCCGCTAACGGGACTTGGCGGGGATCGGTACCAGACAACGGCAGAATGCAGGTATCCTGAATCGACGGAACCTCGGCTAACAGGGTTTCTTCATCCCCGACTAAATGGGCTGCCGCGATCGCTTCTTCAATCCGATCTTTTAAGGTAGCAAGCTGGTTAAAACTGGCGAATCCCCAACCGCCTTTGTGGCAGGCTCGCACATGTCCCCCGATCGCAATCCCTTCACTCAGGGTTTCAATTTTATTACCTCGAAATAAAATATCTGCACCTTCGGCTGCCTCTAGCCGAATTGCCAGATAGTCAACCTGAGAGCGATAGCGGGCAATCAGGTCAGCTAGCAGATCCTTAACATTCGGGGGAAGAGTAGCCATGAACCAACCTCAGGGCAATGAACTGCCTTTATTCTGCAATTAATCGTCCCCGCTTGCCAATGACATCGCAGTGGGGGGAACCGATCGCGACCTGGGTAACGTGCCACAATGGGCAAATTCGGTGGCTATCAGTTCCTCCAAATTAAGGTACTGCGAGAGTAAATGCGATCGCCAAATAAACTGTCCGAAAACTTGCCATTAAAGCTAAAGTCTCTGAGAAGTTGTCTGATTAAAGATGTCGCTTCTGGGAAACAGACGGTATCTTAGCGAAAGGTGGGAGTATCTCTGCGCCAAGCGCCGATTTTTGTTGTGAACAAGCAATTTTGGTCAAGTTGCTTAGAGGTTGATGTCGTTGTCGAGGATTCATGAACAACGCCTTTGTTGGTCAAGTATTACAAGGTGGTAAATACACACTCGATCAGGTCTTGGGTCAAGGTGGGTTTGGCATTACATTTCGAGCCACCCATCATTACCTGCAAAAAATCGTTGTAGTTAAAACCTTGAATCCTGCTTCTCAAGCCACCGGAGAATTTGATCTGATCCAACGGCAATTCCAGGATGAAGGGCGACGACTGGCATTATGTCTGCATCCCAACATTGTGCAAGTCAATGATTTCTTTCTTGAAGATGGATTGCCCTATTTAGTGATGGAATATATCCCGGGGAAAACATTAGAGGAGGTGGTGTTTCCCGATCGCCCATTATCAGAAACTACGGCGATTCACTATATTCGGCAAATTGCGGCAGCCTTACAAGTGGTGCATCAAAGCGGGTTATTACACCGGGATGTCAAACCCCAAAATATTATGTGGCGCGATGGCACTCAAGATGTCGTGCTCATTGACTTTGGTATTGCCAGAGAATTTACCCTGGGTGCGACCCAAACCCACACCAGCATCATTTCGGCGGGCTATGCCCCGATCGAGCAATATATGGCGCAGGCAAAACGTACTCCGGCTATGGATGTATATGGGTTAGCGGCAACCTTGTATGCTCTGTTGACCGCCGCCGTACCCGTGGCTTCAGTCCTGCGCGATCGCCAACCAATGCCAGCTCCGCGTGATTTACGCCCTGAGTTGAGTGCTGCCGTTAACCAAGCCGTGATGCAAGGCATGGCGGTGGATGTGCAATATCGTCCGGCAACGATCGCTGAATGGCTGACCCTGTTACCCGAGTCAGACTTTAAGGTAAAAATGCCGACCACTGGCGAGCCGCCTGGGCAGCAAACACCGACCTCAAGGATGGCAACCGTGGCGATTAGTCCGGGTTACTACTCTCCTCAGGCTGGCAATGGTACGGCAGCGCAAGTTTTACCTCCTCCTAGCCTGCCATCCAGCCGTGTATCACCCTGGCTCTGGGTTGGCTTAGCCGCGATCGGGAGTGCAGTGGCAACGGGTGCAGGAGCGGCTTGGTTTTACTCCCGTCAAACCACAGATCCAATTGACTCGGTACCCGTGGTGCGACAGCCATCCCCAACTCCACTACCGTCGGTGGTTGCCAGCGAGCCTCCAGCGCTACCAACACCCACCCCGAGTCCGACTCAGCCGGTGTCTGTGCCAACCCCACCTCCTCAGGTGTCTGGAACTCCTATGGCAATGCAGAATCCTACGGATGCGTTACCTGTCGATGTACCTAATGTCCCTGGTTTTCCCACTGGAACTCCAGAGGATGCCATTCGGCAACAGCTAGGGGAGCCGACTAAATCCAGCTATGGGTATTGGGGCAATACGCGATCGGTCTTATATGAGTTAATGCCCAATCAAGTCACATTGGGATTTCTGTATGACAACGATACGGGTAAGGTGCGCCAAAGTGAAGCCTCGTTTTCGCAAGCTATCGATCGCTCAGTCATGCAAACAACCTTGACGGCAATGTTAGATGGCAAGATGGATCGCACGATCACCCAGGGATTGATGGATGTGTGGCAATGGCGATCGAATAACTATTCCTTCAGGAAAGGTAATTTAAAAGGAGTGATTGAACGCAATGAACGCGATCGTATCTACATCGGTGTGTGGGATGCCGATCTGCATTAGCGTCTGAATCAACGTCCAGCCATTTACTGATCAGGACAGCAATGCCGCAACCAATTCTCTATATCGCAATTACCAATCATGGCTTTGGACATGCGACCCGAGCCGCCGCTGTGGTGGCAGAGATGCAACGGTTATGCCCAGAGATGTTGCTGATTTTGGTGACAACGGCTCCCCGATGGTTGCTGGAGGCTTATATTCCGGGGGATTTCATTCTGCGTCCCCGGGCTTTTGATGTGGGGGTGGTGCAGAGTGATAGTTTGAAGATGGATCAGCCTGCCACCCTGGAAAAGTTGCAACAAATCAAAGCGCAGCAGCACCGCCTGATCGCTTCAGAGGTCAATTTTATTCGGCAGAATCGGGTGGGTTTAGTGTTAGCGGATATTCCTCCCCTGGCTGTGCCGATCTCCCATGCGGCTGGTGTGCCAGTGTGGATGATGAGTAACTTTGGTTGGGATTTTATCTATCGTCCCTGGGGAGGCGGATTTATCGCGATCGCGGATTGGATTGCCGATTGCTTTCAGCAGTGCGATCGCTTATTTCGCCTGCCCTTACATGAACCGATGACTGCGTTTCCGCAGGTGCAGGATGTGGGGTTTACTGGCGGGACACCCCGTTACTCAGTGGAGGAATTGCGGCAAACATGGGGGATTAAAACTCCACAGGAACAAACGATTCTCATGACCTTTGGTGGGTTGGGATTAGAACAAATTCCGTACCAGAATGTGCAGCAGTTTCCTGATTGGCAATTTATTACCTTCGATCGCAATGCACCCGATCTTCCCAATCTGCTCCGGATAACGGATCATCAGTATCGTCCGGTGGATTTGATGCCGATTTGTGGACGGATGATGTCAAAACCAGGCTACAGCACCTTCTCTGAGGCGTGCCGCTTAAATCTACCCATTCTGTCCATCACGCGGGATGATTTTGCGGAAGCATCCGTATTAATTGAAGGCATTCAGCAGCATGTCCCGCATCAAATTCTCTCACCCGCCGAGTTTTTTACGGGAGATTGGCAATTTTTACAGCAACCCCTTCAGGCAGCTCGCCAGCCCAATTCTGTCCCTGGCAATGGCAACGAGACGATCGCACAAGCCGTAATTAACTTTTTTCAAACCCAGTAAGGTATCCTCCCACTCAGTCCGCTCGATTCCGAATCAGCTACTATGAGAATCATTGTGGAGTGTGGAGCGAGAGAAAATTTGCTGAATAACGACAAGTTTTCTCTGAAGTCAATTTAATGGCGTGAAGTAGGGCATCTTAACGCTATAGATGCATCTCGTAGAGTGATGATATGAAGCACAATCCCAAAGCATTTGGGGTAGGAGTAGGTGCAGCAGTTCTGAGTGCAATCGCGGGCATGAGTCTATTAGTTTGGCAACGCCACACCTCCCAAACTACCGCTGCTGCCATGGTGTGTCAGACGATCGCGACCGATCCCAACCCACCGCTGAATGTTCGCTCCAGTCCTGTTGTGGCGAGTGATAACATCATCGGCAAGATTAACAATGGTACGCTCCTGACGGTGGTGGATGAAAATCAGGGCTGGTTACGCATTAGCACTCCCACCGATGGTTGGGTTTACAAAGAATACACCGTCACGAGTTGTGTGCTGCCAACGGAAGCCCAGCTTTCTGGGGCAATTTCTCCAATTTCTGATCAGGGCAATCGGGCTTTTGCTACAGCGACGGAACATTACCAGAATGGGAATCTAACGGCGGCGATCGCGTTGGCAAAAATGGTACCTGCCGATAGTCCGATTTATCCGGACGCGCAAACGGCGCTCAACCAGTGGCAACAGGATTGGCAACGGGCAGAAGCCCAGTTTTACAAAGCTCAAACTGCCCTACGGGATGGTCGCTGGCAGGATGTGATGAATACAGTTAAAGACTTTCCAGAGAATCGGTTTTGGAAAGCTAAATTAACGCCGATCGTCCGGCAGGCAATTCAGGTTCAAGCGCAAAAAACGAATAGCGGTCTAGAGGCACGATCGAAACATTAAATTCTTGAATTCGTCCGTTTTTTTAGGTCAGATCGATGTAACAGAGTAATTAGAGCGTATGGCTATCAACTACGGCTAAGGCTGTTTCTCGAATCTCTCTATTGGTTATTTTTATGAAATTCCAGTCGTCTGTTCCCTTTCTTGCTGGTGCTGCTTCCCTCGCCGCGATCGCAGGCATTACCTATACCGTAGTGCAATCTTCACCTCGCACCATGCCCACTATTACCCCCTCGGCTGAGGTGAGCGCTGTCCCAACCATCTCTCCTCCGGCGACGGCTGCTCCTTCTGGTTCTCCACCTACCCCGACTACGCTATCTTCCCCTCAGGTCGCTACGCCTGGAGCTACTTCCGCCAGTGCGCCAACGGCTTCTCGGCAAATCAAGTCCTGTGAAATGACGATGGCAAAGGTTAATGATCCAGACGCGCCATTGAATATCCGCTCTCAACCGACCACAGAAGGGAGTCAGATTGTCGGAACTTTGCGGAATGGGGAGTTCGTAACGGTGGAGCGCGAACAGGATGGTTGGTTGCAAATTAGTGTGCCGATGTCCGGCTGGATTGCCAAGAACCGCACAGAAACCGGCTGCAACCAGAAGCTAGAACAGGTGAGTTTTGCGGCGGGGCAGGATCAGGTGATGATTCGCGATCGCTTCATTGGCACAGGCTCTCATCGCTATGTCTTGCAAGCTAAACAAGGACAAACGATTACGGTCACCCGTGAAGCCGGAGCGTTTCCAGCCGTGATTGCCCCCAATGGCAAATATTTGACCGAAGACCCGGACGATCGCCGCACCGATTGGTCTGGTCAAGCCACCCAAACCGGAGAATACATTTTTCAACTCGACTCTAACTTCCGGGGCTACAATTATGCGTTCTCAGTGCAAATTCAATAACGTCAGTCAGTTACTCCTGAGGGGGCTGACCATCCCGCCGTCCCAATTCATAAATACCGCAGGCGACACAGGCAAGCATCCCCATGCTAATTGCCCAACTTTGCCCTAGCGTGAGTTCAACACCATAGTTGCAAAAGCCCCCCAGTACCAAGAACGGCACGATGCTAAATAGTGATGCATAAAAGGCATTTTGGGCTTCTCGACCTTTGCGGGTGCGTTCAAATTCGGCTTCTGATGTGTAGAGCGATCGCTCGGCAAAGTTAAACCACCGATTCAGTTGTTCCATCACCCAATGGCTGACGGGAGATAGTCCCAGATATAACGCCAGTGACCAGAGGGTAGCCCCGGCGATCGCGGTGGGGTCAAACACAATTCTGAAGGGGAATATCTCATCGAGCATGGAGGTTCGCCACAAAACCTGGATGTTGAATTGTTTGCTGTATTACCCATTCTGCCTTGAATAGGCAGGTAGTAGCGAATTGTACTCAGGAAATCTGTAAAGTCCTCTGCTACAAGGGGTTGGAGCGATCACGGCAACTTTTTTCAAAAAAATGGCGGATTGGGCTTGCAATTTACCCACTCTCTCCGTTACTATCAATATCCGTGGGTGAGCGGGTCGGTGCCCGAGTGGTTAATGGGGGCGGACTGTAAATCCGCTGGCTACGCCTACGCTGGTTCAAATCCAGCCCGGCCCATCCACGTAACCAGCAAGAGGTAGAAGTGATTGCTGAAATTGCTTTTACCTTTCTGTTTGGTCTTTTGCCCTTGTAGCTCAGTGGTAGAGCACACCCTTGGTAAGGGTGAGGTCACGAGTTCAATCCTCGTCAAGGGCTCTTAGTTTGTTCGTTCTAAGCGATACGCTAGCATGGTAGGCAGCATTCATACCAGCAACGTTCGAAAGAAATGCAAATCGAAATTGCTCTGCCCGATGACATTGCCCGTGATTTAGCTGCCAAATGGGGCAGTTTGGAACGTCAAATCTTGGAGATGGTTGTTGTTCAAGCCTACCAAGATGAAGTTATTAGTGCAGGAAAGGTACGGCAACTACTTGGTTTTGCAACCCGTCTAGAAGTGGATGCCTGGCTCAAACAAAAAGGCATATTCCTTCACTACGATCAATCTGAACTAGAAGCAGATTGCCGAACTCATGAGCAACTGAGGAATGCAGGCAAGTTGCTAGCATGATTGTGGTTGCGGATACTTCACCCATCTGTTACTTAATTTTAATTGGACAGATTGGTCTGTTGCCTCAGCTTTATGGTGAGGTCGTGATTTCTCAAGCCATTCAAGATGAGTTAGCCGATGTGCGTTCGCCTAGTCAAGTACAGCAATGGATCGCTCAACCACCTGCTTGGTTAAAAATTCAATCAGTTTATCTGCAACCAGATGCCGAATTGGAAGTTCTCGATTGGGGAGAACAATCAGCCATTTTACTTGTTGAACAGCTTGGGGCAGATTGCCTGATTGTTGATGAGATCGTTGGACGACGAATTGCTCGATCGCGTGGTTTACGGGTAATTGGGGTATTAGGAATTTTGGAAGAAGCCGGTAGATTAGGTTGGCTCGATTTGCCTGCTGTATTAGAGCAACTACAGCAAACCACATTTCGTGTATCTCAGCAGTTGATTCAGCAGATATTGGAACGTTACTATCCCCCAAGTTAAGTCATCCAACGATTCAAAAGACTGACAGAAGTGCTGGAAAAACCAACTTATTGAGTTGAAGAGACATCAATTGGTTGGGGAAGGAAGTACCTCCATGATCTATCTCTGGGCGTGTACGCTACGCTAAATAACGCCAGGGAAATGGCATTGTACATGAGGAGCAATCGGTTATGGCAAAGCATACGCAGGCGCACTTGTCGCGTACTGTTGATAAACGGAAACCGCCAGCGTTAAAGGATATGACGAAACGCCAGATGGAATACTATATGGGGGCGAAACTGTTAGAGATTGGTGTTGACCCCAATTCAGCTATCTATCGCTGGGCAACGGAGGAGAAGGGCAACCAGGAGGTCTACACCTACAGCGCTTACTGGGCTGACTCCAAAGACAAATTGCTGCAAGAAGAAGCGGGTTCATAAAGCAAAGCAGGAGTGCCTGCGATCGTGGCTACTCCTGCTCTGTTAGAGATTTAATTTGACGGCGATCGTTGGCTTACCAGAACGATGGTTGGTGGCGAATCAAATTGAGGAATTCTTCCCGTGTCTTTTGATCCTCTTGAAACACGCCAACCATGGCGCTAGTCACCGTCCAGGAACCGGGCTTCTGTACCCCCCGCATCACCATGCACATGTGGCTGGCTTCCATGACAACGGCGACCCCTTGAGGTTCCAGGATGGTCTGTACGGCTTCCGCAATTTGCCGAGTTAACCGTTCTTGCACCTGTAAGCGCCGGGAATACATTTCCACAATCCGGGCGAGTTTACTCAGACCGACTACCTTTTGGTTCGGGATGTAAGCAACATGAACCCGACCCATAAACGGTAGCATGTGGTGTTCGCACAAACTGAAGGCATTAATGTCCCGCACTAACACCATCTCATTATGACCTTCGTCAAAAATGGCACCGTTGACCAGTTCTTCCAAAGATTGCTGATAGCCACTGGTGAGGAAGCGCATAGCTTCTGCGACCCGCTTCGGGGTTTTCAGCAGACCTTCACGATCGGGATCTTCTCCAACTCCTAAGAGAATTGTTCTGACCGCATCCATCATCTCGGCTTGGTCAGCTTCAGAGGGAGGATGGAGCTTGGGTTCTTGGTGTCCGTCCAGGGTATTGCGATCGGGGCGGGTCTGAAGGGTGGTCGCGGTTTCCAGTGAGGATGATTTCGCACCGTTGGCACCGTTGGAAGCAGCAATAGTCATAAGTTAAGTTGAAGGTAAGTGAGATACGAACGTGGACAAACTCGGCTGAGTGATCGATGAGTTGAACTGGACTAGAATGTGCCAGCGTTGGGCATGAGTGTCAGATCTTCAATCACAGCCGTTTCAGGTAAAAGGGCAGCGTAGAGGATGGACTGAGCCACGATTTCTGGGGTTAGCATTTGAGTGCGATCGAAATCAGCATTAACGGTTGTGGTATCCCAAAGTGGGGTATTGACCGAGCCGGGAGAAATGGTTACTACCCGAATGCCGTGGGAACGCTCCTCCGCTGCCAGGGCTTTGGAGAGAGCCACTAAACCGAATTTGCTGACACAGTATGCCCCCCAATCCGGAAAAACTTGATGTCCGGCGATCGAAGCAACATTAATGATGGTGCCGCGTTGCCGTTGGCGCATTCCTGGTAAAATTCCTTGAATGCACTGAAAAACGCTGGTCAGGTTCAGGTCAAGCACCTGTTGCCAGTCTGGTAGCGACATCTCTGCCAAGGCTCCGGTATATGCCATGCCAGCATTGTTAACCAGAATGTCGATCGCGGACTCCTGATCGATCGCGGCGATGGTTTGCCGCACCTGAGTCAGGTTAGCTAAATCGACGGGATAGATGTGAGCTTTGACTCCAAAGGTCGTGGCTTGCTCCGCTACCTGTTGCAGTTGCGTTTGGTTGCGGCTGACTAAAGCCAGATGAATCCCTGCCTGGGCAAATGCTAGGGCAGTTGCTTTGCCAATACCACTACTTGCCCCTGTAATGAGGGCATACCGTTCTGTTTGAGGAGTCATGGAACCGCCCAAGATCAACAGTCTGTGTGAATGCTTAGTGATGAAAGCGCTGAAAATTGCTCTGACCTGCTCTCAGGCTAACGAATCAGACTGAGTCAGCCATTAAGCGCCGATTAGAAATGGGATTCGGTCATCCTGGGATGATTAACCCGAGCCAGTGACAGGTCAATAGGCAAGATCAAATCCAGATTCAAATGTCAAGTTGCGGGATGGTTCACTGAGATGAGCTGACTCGAAGCATGACCTTGATGGCAAGTCCAGCTTCAATGGGAAAAGCTCTACAGCGCAACCAGAATTGTGAACATTTGTTACTGATTTGATTATATCACTCAGAATCGCCTGTTGTCGGAAAACCGCAAGTTTAGGCAGGAATATCGGCAAAAACCCCGATCGCCCGGAATTTTTGGTAGCGCAGATCACGTCGTTGTTGCCCGGTTAATGCGCCCAGTTCATCTAAATGATGGAGAATCGATTGTTTTAACGTTTCGGCAGCTTGTAATGGATTAGCATGGGCACCGCCGATCGGTTCGGGGAGAATTTCGTCAATAATGCCTAATTGTTTCAAGTCGGGAGCGGTAATTTTTAAGGATTCTGCCGCCTGGGGAGCGCGTGACGCATCTTTCCACAGGATCGCGGCACAGGCTTCGGGGGTCGCCACGGTGTAAACCGAATGTTCAAACATCATTAAGCGATCGCCCACACCGATTCCTAATGCGCCTCCGGAACCGCCTTCGCCAATCACCGTACAGAGAATCGGGACATCTAAGCGAAACATTTCGCGCAGGTTATAGGCGATCGCTTCGCCCTGACCTAACTTCTCAGCTTCCATCCCTGCCCAGGCTCCGGGCGTGTCGATAAAGGTGAGAATTGGCATACTGAAGCGATTGGCGTGCTCCATCAGCCGCATGGCTTTGCGATAGCCACCGGGGGCTGCCATGCCAAAGTTGCGTGCCACATTATCTTTAGTGTCTCGCCCTTTCTGGTGTCCTAGCATGACGACTGGTTTGCCAGCAATCCGACCAACGCCACCCACCAAAGCCGGATCGTCGTTGCCACCGCGATCGCCGTGTAGCTCCATCCATTCGTCACTAATCGCCTGGATGTAGTCCAGGGTACTGGGGCGACGGGGATGACGGGCAACTTGTAACCGTTGCGCTGGCGACAGACTACTAAAAATTTCCTGACGTAGTTGGACTGCTCGGGCTTCTAGCTGGCGAATTTGATCCGAGACATCGACATCATTTTCTTCTGCCAGTTCCCGGATTTGAATGATGCGAGCTTCGAGTTCGGCTAATGGCTTTTCAAAGTCGAGCAGGATCGGTTTACGTTCAGTGGGTGCCATAGGTTAGGGACAGAAATGGGATGTGGAGGAATATGCGATCGTTCAAACTGAGAGATGATTGCTTCCTAACCTCTCTCTAGTTCTGGATGCGGTGTATACACAAGTCTGAGTTGATCGGACTTGCAACCTGTTTTGCCCCCTAAATCCCCCAATTCTGGGGGACTTTGAATGGTTGGTTCCCCCCAGAATTGGGGGGCTAGGGGGGCAAAATGCAGGATTTTTAGGCTCCAGAGAAGATGTGTATACACAGTAGCTAGTTTCTGGTGAATCAGTGATTAAACTAACAAGGGTCTAAAGCCATGCTTCACAGAAACTTGACCAATTTGATCCATCTTCTCCACAGTAATGCGATTGCGTCCCCAAGAGAAGTTAGTATGCCATTTTTCAAATTCCAGCAGCATTGATTCCGCGAAACAGGCGAATAACTGACGGGCGGGTACATCCATGTTGACGATCGACATGATCTTCCAATCAATGTCTAAGGAATGCTCGACAATGCCACCATTCAGGACAACTACTCCATCGCGCTGAATTTTGGTACCGAGATTCTTGGGATAGCCCCCGTCGATCAACAAGCAGGTGGGTTTAAGCACCGCCGGATCAATCTCGACTCCTTTCGGCATACTGGCAACCCAAACCACAATATCGGCTTGAGGTAGGGCTTCCTGCAAATCCATAATCTTGCCGCGACCCAATTCGGCTTGCAGGTCTTGCAGCCGTTCTCGGTTACGAGCAATCAGCAATAAATCTTCGACATCGGTACGAACATTCAGCCAGCGACACACTGCACTGCCAATGTCCCCTGTAGCACCACAAACGGCAACCGTTGCTTTAGACAGATCGATGTCTAGTTGGGCAGCAGCTTGTTCGACCTGACGGCAAATAATGTAGGCAGTGTGAGTATTGCCAGTTGTGAACCGTTGGAAGTCTAACAGGACATTACGAACCTGGGTAATTTGCTCCAGGTTGAAGTTCTCAAAAATAATCGAGGAAAATCCGCCTAGGGCTGTGATGTTGATGCCATGTTTTTGAGCATGTGCCATCGCGTTAATCACTTTGCGGGTGGCGGCTTTAATGCGGCGGGCGGCTAACATTTCCGGCAAAAAGCAGGATTCGACATACTTGCCTTCGATCGTCTGCCCAGTGATACTCGTTACCCGGATGGTATCGACAATTTGAGGTGGCGCACTACACCAAAAATCTAAACCTTGATCGGCATATTCTGGGTAGCCAAGTTCTTTGGCAACGGATTGAGCGTGTTCCAAACTGGTAAGGTGACCGATAAGACCAAACATGAATGACGTGGATAAATTGTATTGAGCTTGTTTAAAGGCACGTTAAACATCAGCAAATTGTCACAAGCAAGCGACGGATGGGCTTGATGCGACCAGCTTCAAATTTGCTGAATGATCAAAATGATTGTTAGAGATACGAATAAACCAGGCATTAGTAGGGGGTTGAGAGGCATTCTACCGAAGAATGCCTCTGTTAATCGAGGAAATTGCAATTAGGCAGCGGCTAGACCCATTGCCGAGAGCCGCATGACATCCCGGTTGCTGAAGCCAATGTTGCCGAGGGCTTCGCCGTACTGGATCATGAAGTCTTCGACTAAGGCTTCTTTTTCCATGCCCAGAACTTTAGCATCCGCTTCGACCTGGTTCAGCATTTGCCAAACGATCGGCAGGTTTTGCCGATTGGCAGCTTCTAATTCCGCTTTGACGGCTTCAAAGTTCGCTTGTAGCCACTCTTCACCGAAGTTGAGGTGAGTATATTCGTCTTTCACAACGCCTTCAGTAATCTTGCGAGCGAAATCGTCAGCAACGGGAATGTAGATGTTGTAGGCGGCGATCGCAAAACACTCAATAATTAACGCCTGGATCAGCAAGCAAGTGGCAATATTGCCCTGAGCCGCCGCATCCTGAAAGTTTTGATGCAATCTAGAGAAAAACTTGCGGGCAAACTCCATGTCGGGAGTCACATCGAGATTACGTCCGCAGGCTTCAAAGCCCTTTTTGTGCCGACTTTCCATTTTTGCTAGACTAATCAACCGATCTTTGTGGTCTGGTAGCAATTCAGCCAACCTGATGTAATTTTCGTTAGCTTCTTGCTCGCCTTCAATCACAATGGCGTTGATGCGGCTGTAAGCATCGCGGTAGTTCTCGCTATGGAAGTCGATTGCTACAGTAGCCTCAAGCTGCGGCATAGATTACTTTCTCCTCGAAGAATGTTGCCGATCGCTGATCGGCATAGGAACGATGGGATAAGGAATGGGGGTAAACGTAACGAACAACTTAACGTTTCTGCTTGTATCACTGTAGCGCTTTCTTACAATGAATTAAAATTCATGGTAGAATTTCGCGCTTTTGCAAGCCAGAACCTGAAGCCGATGACAGCCTCAAGGTTCCCTGATTAAGTTGATCCAGGGAGTTGATCCTGGGGTTACGCGATCGCCAGAAGTCATTCCTGATTCTACATATTCTTTATCCATCTCGTACATTTAACTTAATAATGACTGTCAAGCAACACCATAGAGTCTGGCAATTTACCAAGTTATGTGCCTGAATTAATTAGCTTCCAACGAAATGTCTTCCAGGTGAGAGAGGATTTTCAGTCGTACTGTTCGTTCTCCCAGGCTATCGAGGGGGGTTTCCAGCACCTCGCCGGATAGAGGATTCAGGCAACTGAGCAAGGTACGGAGATGGGGGGTACTGGCACCGCTATCCAGATAAACCCGTTCCGAGAGGGCATTGAGTCGCTTCCAGGTCATGAATAGCTTGACAATCAATTGTTCTAATTGCGCCGCTTGATTCACCATGTCGGCCGTTGAACTGAGACAACCAATCCGTAGAGCTTCTTCCAATGCCAGTTCCAGATCAAGCGATTGATTGTTTAACGCTCCGACTTTGGTTGCCGCTTCTAAGTATTTCGCTAAATAGCGGGCTTCTGCTGTCACCTGCTTTAGCGTATCGACATCAGGATTTTCGATAATCTCGGTTCGCAGTGAGGCTTGATGGGCTTCTGGTAACTTCTCCATTTCCCGCACCAGGGGAGCTAGATACCGGGTGGGGATCGTATGGTCAGCCGCTTTTTCTTTGATCTCTGTGGGTAACAATTCGGAGGTCATCGCAGTCCACTCATCCGAAAGTTGCCGGACTTCCCGCCGGGTAATGCGATCGCCCCGTCGTGCCGCATCACTCACCATTTGTTGGACTTCTGGTGCCGCGTGCGCTGTTTCCACAAACGCCCGTTTACTGAACTGGTTAACATCTTCAGATTCTAAAAAACCACCTTCCAGCAAGGTATCGGCGCTATTCGCCAGTTCAATCAACGAGTAAGCCTGACTTTTGCTAATTTCCCGATCTTTGAGCCAATTCAGAAATCCTGTCCCGCGCCCATCGCCATTCCGTTTTTCCCGATCGCGCACTGCCCGTAAAATTCGTCCCCGCCAAATATCCGTTTGCAAATCAAACCGATCGCAGACTTGCCAAGCTTGCTCAATCCGGTGCTGAAATTCTTGATCCGCAATCTGTTCGTCATCGGGATCGGGGAGTTGGAAATTTAGGTCAACTCCCTCTAGCATGGCGGGATCAAGTGCAGGAGTAAGATTTGCCGGAGACTGAGGAGCTTGTACCATCGAAACCCTTTGCGGACAACAGGCTGATCATTATGGCATGGGATGGACGATCGTTCAGCAGGAGATAGGGAGATGAGGAGATGGGGAGATGGGGGGATGGGGGATGAGCATTCTGTTTCCTCACCTTCTTCACCTTCCTCACCGCTTCTGCCGTTCTAACCAGCGTTGGTACAAATCCGGTCGCCGATCGCGGGTACGTTGAACTTGTTGCTCATGCCGCCATTTGGCGATCGCGGCATGGTTGCCAGAGAGTAGAACTTCTGGAACTGCCCAATCTCGGAACACCGGAGGACGGGTGTATTGGGGATAATCGAGCAATTCTTGCTCAAAGCTTTCAGCTTTCAAAGATTCTTCTTTACCTACCGTTCCTGGTAACAAGCGAGTCACCCCGTTAATTAACGTTAGGGCAGGAATCTCACCACAGGTCAGCACGAAATCCCCCAGAGACACCTCTTGTGTAACTAGATTCAGAACTCGCTCATCTACTCCCTCGTAGTGCCCACAAATAATCACTAATTGTTGATAGTTAGCCGCAAACTTCTGGAACATTGCCTGATGCATCGGTTCGCCCTGGGGAGTCATTAGCACCACTTCACGGGGTGGGATCTGGGGCAGGGATTCAACGGCTGCAAAAATGGGTTCTGGTTTCATCAACATGCCGACACCACCGCCATAGGGTTCATCATCGACTTTGCGATGTTTATCGGTGGTAAAGTCGCGTGGATTAATCAGATGAACAGCCGCGATTTGTTTGGCTAAGGCTTTGCCTAGTAGCCCCGAACTGAGGGGTGAGGTAAAGAAATCAGGGAACAGAGTCACAATATCAAAACGCATGGAGGAGGGAGGGAGAGGATGGGGAGATCGGTGGGATCGGGCAGATGGGGAGATCAGATCTTACGGGTTTTGGTGAGCAATTGATGAGTCAGGTCGGCGGACTTTTGTTGTTTAAACGACGCTTTCATCGTTAAAGATTATGCCTAATTAAGGAGTGGTGCTCCAAGGTTAGAGGCATTGGCAAATTTGGGGTTTGCCAAAAAATAGGGTAGAGCCTGTTTCACCAAAATAGTAATCTGGTCTAGATAGGCATAGCGTTGCCTTGGTTGCCTTGACCCAAAACGGACGATCGGCAGTTCAGCGATTAGGATGAGTAACAACGACGTGTCTTCCCGACTTACCAAACTTTTGGAGCGTTGGTTTCATCGAACGCTGGGGAATAGCGCTATGCCGCAACTAGAGTTTCATCGCCTTGGAGAGGAAATGCCCCAGTCAACGAAAACTGCCATTATGGTTATTGGGGGAGCCGAAGATAAGGTACATGGGCGCGAGATCTTGAACAGCTTTTTTACTCGCTCAGGGTCAACGGATGCCCGGATTGCCATTATTCCTTCTGCCTCCCGTGAACCAGTTGCGACCGGAGAGCGGTATCACAGCATTTTTACTGAGATGGGAGCCAAGGGCATCGAGATTTTGGATATCCGCGATCGTGAGCAATGTGAAGATCCCTTGATGCAAAGCTATGCCGAAAACTGCACTGGCGTATTTCTCACCGGGGGAGATCAGTTGCGCCTGTGTGGATTACTCGCTGATACTCCCTTAATGGATATGGTGCGGCAACGGGCTCAACGGGGGGAGATTACCTTAGCGGGAACCAGTGCCGGGGCGGCAGTCATGGGACATTACATGATTGCTGGGGGCGGTAGTGGGGAGTCCCCGAACCGATCGCTGGTGGATATGACCACTGGGTTAGCCATCTTGCCGGATTTGTTGGTGGATCAACACTTTCATAACCGCAATCGGATGGCTCGGTTAATGAGTGCGATCGCGGCTCATCCCGATCGTCTGGGGATAGGGATCGATGAAGATACCTGTGCCGTGTTTGAAGGGGATGGTACGTTACAGGTGATTGGTAAAGGTACAGTGACAGTGATTGATCCCAAAGACCTGTCCTATACGAATCAGCCGGATGTCGGCGCGACTGATCCGCTGAGTATCTATAACCTGCGGGTACATGTCCTCAGTTATGGCGATCGTTTCGATCTCCGGAAACGCACTGCCTTGCCGCCCCAACGCCAGAAGTTTTAAGGGTTTGAGATCAAGAAAATCACTGCTGCGAATAGCTGCAATTCTGAGCAATTCTCGTTAAGCTGAGTTCAATCTCGTTCATTCACTCTGGCTGCCGTGAAAATCGTTCATGATGAACAGTCTCGGATCTCCCAGAGCTTGAAACTGAATAATTGCATCAAAATATCTGCTCGACAGTGGCAGTGCTCACCCTCGCAACCACCAGCAGGGTTTCGCATTTGAAGTGACTCCATAAAAATGGCTAATTGCTTATGAAGATTCTCAAAATCCAGACATTACGAGGTCCTAACTATTGGAGTATTCGTCGTCACAAGCTGATTGTAATGCGTCTGGATTTGGAGGATCTTGCCGATAAGCCCTCCAACCAAATTCCAGGGTTCTACGAGGGATTAATCCAGGTGCTCCCCAGCCTGGTTGAACATTTTTGTTCTCCCGGTTGTCGGGGTGGTTTCCTCAGTCGGGTGCGCGAGGGCACCATGATGGGGCACATCATTGAGCATGTTGCCCTGGAGTTGCAAGAACTGGCGGGGATGGAGTCAGGGTTTGGACGAACCCGAGAATCCTCGACTCCTGGCATTTATCGAGTGGTGTTTGAATACGTTTACGAGCAGGCAGGACGCTATGCCGCGCGGGCAGCTGTTCGCCTCTGTCAAAGTATTGTGAATACCGGCACCTATCCAGCCGAAGAATTGGAGCAAGATCTGTCCGATCTACGCCAACTGGCGGCGGATGGTTCTCTAGGACCCAGTACGGAATCCTTAGTTAAGGAAGCGGAAGCCCGTGGCATTCCCTGGTCTGAACTGAGTGCCCGCTCCATGATCCAATTGGGATATGGGGTACACCAAAAACGGATTCAAGCGACGCTCAGCAACTACACCAGCATTTTGGGCGTAGAACTGGCTAGTGATAAGGAAGGCACGAAACGAGTGCTACGGGAAGCCGGAGTGCCTGTACCGCGTGGGACGGTGGTGGACTACCTGGATGATTTGGAGGAAGCGATCGCATCGGTGGGTGGTTATCCGATCGTGATCAAGCCTCTAGATGGTAATCATGGTCGGGGAATTACGATCAATATCGAGAATTGGCAGCAGGCTGAGGAAGCCTATGATGCGGCGCGGGAAGTGTCGCGATCGGTGATTGTGGAACGCTACTACCAGGGGCGTGATCACCGGGTTTTAGTGATTAATGGCAAGGTTGTCGCCGTAGCGGAACGGGTGCCTGCCCATGTAGTGGGGGATGGTCGCTCGACGATCGCAGAATTGATTGAAATTACTAATCAAGATCCCCGGCGGGGCGAAGGGCACGATAATGTGCTGACTAAAATTCAACTCGATCGCACCAGTTGGCAACTGCTGGAACGCCAGGGGTTAACTGTGGATACGGTGCTCGACCGGGGGGAAGTCTGTTATCTCCGAGCCACCGCCAACCTGAGTACCGGCGGAATCGCGGTCGATCGTACCGACGACATTCATCCTGAAAATGTCTGGTTAGCCCAGCGGGTTGCCAAGATTATTGGCTTGGATATTGCCGGAATTGATGTCGTGACTCCCGATATCACCCGTCCTTTGCGGGAAGTGGATGGGGTAATTGTCGAAGTCAATGCGGCTCCGGGTTTCCGGATGCATGTCTGCCCCAGTGAAGGCATTCCTCGTAACGTTGCGGAACCGGTTATGGATATGTTATTCCCTGCCGGAACTCCGAGCCGTGTACCGATCCTGGCTGTGACAGGCACTAATGGTAAAACCACGACCACTCGGTTGATTGCCCATATCTTTAAGCAAACCGGACAGGTGGTGGGCTACACGACCACGGATGGCACCTATATTGGGGATTATTTGGTGGAACCGGGCGATAACACGGGCCCCCAGAGTGCCCAACTGATTTTGCAAGATCCGTTAGTGGAAGTGGCGGTACTAGAGAGTGCGAGAGGCGGCATCCTGCGATCGGGTCTGGCGTTCCAGGAATGTAATGTTGGAGTGGTGTTAAACGTCGCCGCCGACCACCTGGGACTGGGGGATATTGACACGATCGAAGAAATGGCGCGAGTGAAAAGCGTAGTGGCTGAAACGGCTATGCCCAACGGCTATGCGATTTTGAATGCCGATGATCCGTTGGTGTCCGCGATGGCGAGTAAAGTCACGGCTCAGGTGGCATATTTCTCGATGCATCCTCAGTCTGATCTGATCAAAGCCCATACGCAAAAAGGGGGGCTGGCGGCAGTTTACGAGAATGGCTATCTCTCGATTCTCAAAGGCGATTGGACATTGCGGATTGAACAGGCAGCCAATGTCCCCTTAACGTTGGGGGGACGGGCACCGTTTATGATTGCCAATGCCCTTGCCGCGAGTTTGGCGGCCTTTGCCCAGGGGGTGCGGATTGAGGATATCCGGGCTGCCCTGTTGACGTTCCGGGCATCGACGGAACAAACTCCGGGACGGATGAATCTCGTCAATCTGGGTAAATACCATGCTCTAGTCGATTACGCCCATAATCCCCATAGTTATGAAGCCCTGGCGGGATTTGTGAAGAATTGGCCAGGGGAACGGATTGGGGTTGTGGGTGGTCCTGGCGATCGCCGCGATGACGACTTCGTGATGCTAGGAACGTTAGCGGCAGGCATGTTCGATCGCATTTTTGTCAAAGAGGATGATGATACCCGAGGGCGATCGCGGGGGGATGCGGCGCGGTTAATTACTGAAGGCATTCGGCAAGCCAGCCCAGATAGTCGCTATGAAACGATTCTGGATGAAACAACGGCGATCCAAACGGCATTGGATGCGGCTCCACTCAATAGTTTGGTGGTGATTTTGCCGGAGAGTGTGACGCGTGCCTTGCGCTTAATTGATGCCCGTCGTCCCTTAGCGGAAGCAGAAGCGGTACCAGATCCAGCAACAGTAGAGCCGCCATTGAGTAATGGCAATGTGGTTGCCCCCCAACCCAGTTCTCCGGATGAAGATTCTGTAGAGTATGTGAACTTCGGACGATAGCTTGGCGGGTAAACTGACGTGTTGACTATGATGGCGGATGGTACTCGATCGTTCTAGGGTTGTCCGCTTGTCCTAACCTGCTATGAATCTATCTCCCCACCATGCCCCCCCCAGAGTGTCGGCTGATCAATTAGCCACTCGCTGGGCGAACAGAATCATTGTTCTCAGTGTCGTGCTGATTTTGGTGGCGACGCTGTATCCGTTTCGCTTGCGGATCCCCGACGTGTTGCTGATTAGACAGGTGATTCGCCAGTTTGTGTTTAATCCCACTGATAAGGTGGACTTGATCGCTAATGTCCTGCTATTTGTGCCGTTAGGGTTTGGGGTCAGTGCCAAACTATTGCCCCATAAATGGTTATCCCGTTCTACGTGGCTGATTGTCCTGGGCTGTGGTGCGGGGCTATCGTTGATGGTCGAATGTCTCCAGGTTCTCCTGAGTGATAGAACCTCGGCTCTCACGGATGTGATGACCAATACCCTGGGAGGCTATCTTGGCTATCTGACGTTTAAGTATGCCCGATCGCCGTTGTTGGACTGGATCCAACTGGGACTAGAACAATTTCAACGATTGGTATCGCGGTTGTCATTTCGTCAGATTGCCGCTGCCTCCGTGATCTACGCTGTGTTAGCGATCGGGGTTGTGGGATGGCTGAATGGTTCTACCCTCCGCACATGGGATCTCAACGCCAGGTTATTTATTGGGACGGATCCTGCCCATCGGTTCTCGTGGGAGGGCACGATCGGGAATGTGCAGATTTGCGATCGGGCGTTATCTGCCAGTGCCTTAACGCCATTTCTGACCCAGGCTGAATCAATGCTGCCCTGCGGCGATCACCTGGTTGCGCACTATCCGTTGACTAATACATCGGGTTTGACCGATAGCCTAGGTCGATCCCCTGATCTGGTTTGGCGAGGGAATCAAACCGCATCGGCCACTCTCTCATCGCAGGGGGCGGCAATCTCAGCCCAACATTGGTTAGAAATGACGGATCCAGCGACCGTCTTGAATCAACGTCTCCGAGCCAGTTCAGAACTGACCGTGGCGGCAAACATTACTGTGCCTCAAACTGATTTGCCTAATCGGTTTAATCAGATTATGTCCCTGACCAATCATTCGTTCCTCGGTAACTTTAGCTTGATTCAACTGCGATCGAACCTGTTGCTGTGGATTGCGACGAATTTTCACTCCTCGCTTAGACCACCACCCCAAGGGTTTAAGGCAAATGTCCTGGCAGATGATCAACCGCATCGGATGGTCATGACCTACTCAGGGTTAGCATTGCGGGGGTATGTAGACCAGGCTGAGAACCCACTCCTGGTTTTGCTGACTCCGGTTGATTATCAGGTGATTTGCTCGCTGTTAGCCTTTGTGCCAATGGGAATTTTGTTGCGTTTGTTGGTGAATGGTGCGAAAGGACAGCCCCTGGTGCGCTTGTTGCTGACGGGTGTGGGTTGTGTGATTCCCCCTCTGGTACTAGAAAGCTGGCTGGCTGATCAAAGCGATCGCCCTATTCGGCTTGCCAACTTACTCCTGAGTATCTTGATTGTCAGCGCGACCTTTTGGCTATCACGCGGTCTTGCCACGCAAAAGTCGATACGATCGGAGATTCGAGCGAGTGAATCAGAGCATCCCTAGTCTAGCGATCGTCTAAATCGCTGGTGTCTTCATCCGGTTTGCTGATCTCTTCCTTGAAGCCCCGTAGGGTTTTGCCTAACGTCCCTCCCAGTTCGGGAATCTTTTTCGGCCCAAAGATCAGAATTGCCACGATCGCAATAATTGCCACTTCTGGCCATCCCAAACCAAACATACGCTCTCCGGTAACGGTGTTCCCATTATCCCTCCTTTGTTAGACAGTAGGCGACCCTGATGGTGGGACAATAACAAGCGGTAAGCCAACGCTTGAGAGTTGCCCAATTGCCACCTGTAACGTTGTTGTGATGGAGGGAGAATGTCAGCCTTTGAAGCGGTCAGTTCAGCCACGTCTGCCCGGAATTCGTTGCCCCCAGTTATTCCTGCCGATCGATTGCAGATTGAAGTATTAATTCACCCGACTCAGGATGTGGCGCAAGCGCCCTTCGGGCAGGATGTAATTCAGGGACTCACGCAGCAACCTAAGACATTACCGCCCAAGTATTTCTATGACGATCGGGGTTCGCAATTATTTGAGCAAATTTGTGAGTTACCTGAATATTATTTAACGCGCACCGAAACCAGCATTCTACAAAATTATGCGGCTGAGATCGCAGCAACCACCGGGGTGTGTGAACTGGTGGAGTTAGGCAGTGGTAGTTCCACGAAAACCCGCTTATTACTGAATGCCTATCAAGCGTTAGGCTATCCGTTGCATTATATTCCGATCGATATCAGTGCTGGCATTCTTAAAGACAGTGCCCACCAGTTATTGAGCGAGTATCCCACTCTAAACATTCACGGCTTAGTAGGGACGTATGAGCAGGCCCTACAACATCTGTCTACGCCCCATTTACCCAAACGATTGATCTTCTTTCTTGGCAGTAGTTTAGGCAATTTGAATCCGGCGGAATGTGAGCAATTTTTCCAACAAATTCGCTCGGCGTTACAGCCAGGAGAATACTTTCTGTTAGGGGTCGATCTACACAAATCAACTGAGTTATTAGAAGCGGCGTATAACGATCGTCAGGGTGTGACGGCAGAGTTTAATCTCAATATGTTGCAGCATCTGAATCAGCGATTTCAGGGTGATTTTGATCTGACTCAATTTGAGCATTGGTCGTTCTACAATGAGTCTTTGCATCAAATTGAAATGCATCTCCGCAGTCTGCGATCGCAAACCATCGAATTAGCCGCTTTGAGCCTGACTGTAACCTTTGAGTCTGGTGAGACCATCCGGACGGAAATCTCGCGCAAATTTAATCTAACTGCCACTCAACAGCAACTTGAGGAAATTGGTTTAAATCCGTTACGGGTTTGGGCAGATCAAAATACTTGGTTTGGCTTGTTACTTTGTCAAGTGAGCGATCGTGATGGATAAATCCCTCCCTAAATATTGGGCTATTGTCCAACCTCGGCTGACCCCGTACCTATTTCTGCTACCCGCCCTATTTATGCTGGGGCTGACCGTGTTTTATCCGGCGGTGCAGGCGTTTTATCTGAGTTTTACCCGTTACGACATCTTGACCGCTCCGGAGTGGGTCGGATTTGCCAATTTCCGGCGATTATGGGCAGATACCGTGTTCTGGCAGACCTTTCGCAATACGCTGCTGTATATGGTGTGTGTGGTGCCGTTGCTGGTGATGTTGCCGTTGGGATTAGCGATTCTGGTCAACCAGAAGTTGCGGGGAGTCCGGTGGTTTCGGGCAGCATACTATACGCCAGTGGTGATCTCGATGGTGGTGGCTGGGCTGGCATGGAAGTGGCTGTATGCCGAAACCGGATTGCTGAATCAACTACTCCGGCTGTTGGGGCTAACGACCGATGGTATTCCCTGGTTAACCAGTCCCAGTTGGGCAATTTTCAGCGTTATGGCAGTCACAGTCTGGAAAGGATTGGGCTACTACATGGTGATTTACCTGGCGGGATTGCAAGCCATTCCCCAGGAGTTATATGAAGCGGCGGCGATCGATGGTTCCGATGGTATCAAGCAACATTGGGATATCACAGTACCGTTGATGAAACCTTACATTTTCTTAGTCGCGGTGATTTCTGCCATTTCCGCCACGAAGGTGTTTGAAGAAGTGTATGTGATGACCCAGGGAGGGCCCCGCAACAGTTCCGCCACGATCGTCTATTACCTGTACGAACGGGCATTTAAGGATCTAGATATTAGCTACGCTTGCACGATCGGCTTGGTGATGTTTGGGCTAATTCTAGTGCTATCGCTGCTGCGACTGAGTTTAGAGCGGCTGACGACCAGGGACGAGCAAGCTTGAGGCTATCCTAATCAATCCGGAAGTTATAGGGTAAGCGAACGTAAATGCCACGGGGATCATTGAGTGCGCGGAGGGCAGATAACTCGCTATATAACTTGAGGGCTTCGGTAGTCAGTGGATCGAGTTTGGTGGAGAGTTCTGCTACCTTATCGTCTTTGCTGGTACCAAATAAGCGCTCTGTCAGGGTTCGGGGTTTGGGATATTCGGTCAATGTCCAGTTATTGCCTAAATTGGCTTTTTGAGCAGCGTACTTGATTGCATCATTCAGCCCTCCCAATTGATCGACCAACCCCAAGTCTTTAGCCCGAATGCCTGACCAGACGCGTCCCTGTGCCAGATCGGCAACTTTGGCTTTGTCCAGTTTGCGAGACTCGGCAACTTTGGTGATGAATTGGTTGTAGATGCGATCGACCGATTGTTGAATTAATGCCATCTCCTGGGGACTTTTCGGACGGGAGACGCTTCTAATATCAGCAAAGCGACTGGTTTTGACGGTATCCCAGGTAATGCCAATGTTATTCCCCAGTTGTTGAATATTCGGTAACAAGCCAAATACCCCGATCGAGCCAGTAATCGTATTCGGTTCGGCAAAAATCCGATCGCTGTACGTCGAAATCCAATACCCGCCGGAAGCCGCCACTGTTCCCATTGAGACAATCACGGGTTTGACTTTGCGAGTCAGAATCACTTCCCGTTGCATCACTTCCGAAGCCGAGGCACTTCCCCCTGGACTATTGACCCGCAACACGATCGCTTTAACATTCTGATCAAGTCGCAGTTCGCGTAGTTGTTTGGCAAAGCGATCGCCCCCAATCTGTCCGGTTTGCCCCTGTCCATCGACAATATTACCTTCCGCGTAGACGATGGCAATTTGGTTGCTAGAGAAGTTCTCGCGACCCAGGGCGTTCTCTGCCACCTTGGCATAATCTTTTAAGGTAACTTGCCGCAGGGTCTGATCCTCAGCCTGATTGCCAGTCAACTGCCTTAATTCAGTTAAGATTTCATCCTGGTAAGCCAGCTTATCGACCAACCGCAGTTTTAATGCGTCTTCGGGTTCCAGTGCCGCCTCGCGATCGGAGATTGCCTGGAGTTGCTGCGGCGTGAGTTTGCGATCGCGACTCGCGGCTGTAAGAAATTCTCGCCATAAATCATTCAATAAGGTTTCAGTCTGTTGTTTATTCGCCGGACTCCGTTCGGTTAGCAAAAACGGTTCTACTGCTGATTTATATCTACCGACCCGTGTCACCTGGACTCCGACCCCAAATTTCTGGAGGGCGTTAGCAAAGAAGGTGGCTTCGGAACTTAGCCCATTCATCTCCAGGGAGCCAAAGGGATTCAGCGCGATCGTATTCGCCACAGAACCGAGGTAATAATCCCGCTCTTGCCAGTCCATGGGGTAGGCAAGAATTTTTTTCCCTGCTGCTTTAAATCGTTGCAGTGCCCCCCGCACTTCCTTTAAGGTGGCAAACCCAGAACCACTGCCAGCCGCACTAATATTGCCATGGAGATATAGCCCCACAATCCGATCGTCTTTGGCTGCTTGGTCGATCGCGTCGATCGCCGATCGTAGCGAGATCGTTTCCAGGCTAGTGCCAGACAGCGCAGCTTCCAGGGCTTGCCCTCCCCCTGAACCTGGCGGCGCATCCACAATATCTAATCCCAAATCGAAGACCAGAACAGATTTATTTGCCACCCTGGGCCCCGTTTCTCTAGACGCTGCGCCAATGAATAGAGCAATTAACCCACCGACGCTTAATCCGAGAAAAATGAATAAGCCGAGCAGGGTGGCAAACGTGTACTTAAAAAAGTCTCGCATTCGAGTAGGTTCCTAAAACAAGCAGCGATTCGCTTCTATCCTAATCACTGCGTTTGCAATTGAGCATCTAGTGCCTTGAGAATCCGATCGTGTACCTCTTCCCAATGCGCCTGGGTAGCAGTATCCCGATCGGAGGGCGATCGATCTAAGGTATTGCTTAGTTGATCGCGCAGTTGTTTTAAGTGATAGCGTGCCAGGGTCGTGGCTTCCCTGGGAACGTTGGCTTTACGTAATGCCATTTGGATCATTTGATGTAGATACGCCTGTTGTAAGCCTCGTCGCAAACTGGTTGTCGCTAGTGGCAGGGAGTTGCCCGTTGGGTTGGGTAAAACTTCTTGCCAAACAATCGTTTGCAGCGTCTCAAATAGGTTGGCTAGGGTAAACGACTGTCCCGGTTTGGCTTTCAACTCTGCATCTTGTAACCGTACCAAGCGATCGCGACTGAAGAGTTGTTGGAGCACGCTCGTCTGTAGCCACAGGATGCGATCGTGAATGGGGTAGTCTAACTGAATTGAGGCGACTTCACCCCAGTGCTCCCACCGAGCGGGAGTCAGCTTATTGAGCAATTCGGGGGAAAAGCGAAAGGCATTGGCAGCGAAGATATAGGTGTCTAACAGATCTAATGCCTGCCGTTGTTGTTCGGCTGAAATCGGTTCTAACGGTAGCCGACCGACCACACTTCCAGAGCGATAGCGGTTAAATGACTGTCCCCCAATATAGTTGGTCAAGAGGAATCCGTAGCTGGCATAGTAGTGAAAGATTGTTTCAAAGCGATCGCGCACTTCACTCAGCCCTTCATCGCCTCGGGGAGCATGTTGATTTAATGCCTGCCATAACCGTTGGGCATTCTCAAACTGCCAGGGGGCATAGGTGAGGAGATCGCTACTGAGATCAAACACTTGAATTTGGGGATCCAGTTCGGCAGCCGCATCCTCATCTGTGCCGTATGCCAGGGCTGGCTCGGGTGACCGGCGGACGATCGCCTCTAAAAATCGCTGTTCCGCCTGGGGTGTTCGGGCATTAAACGGGGTATAGCCATAGGCGATCGCCCATTCATCATAGGGCCCGACGACCGTGGTAAAGTAGTCGCCCTGGGGAAAGGTGGGAGGAGCCAGATTCACGGCAGTATAGTCCATGACGGAGGCTGTCAGTCCCCTGGTATGGGTTAGCTCGGTATTGTTTAACTCGGTAGGGGACAACATGGCACTGGCTCGAAAATTGTGGCGAAGTCCTAACGTATGACCGACCTCATGGGCAATCAGTTCTTGCAGGTATTGCCGGACATACTCTTGCATCCTGTCACTAGCCGGAGCCGCATGATGCAGCATCGATAGTGCCATTGCTCCCAGAGCGAACTGGCGGGATGCACCTTGGCGATAACAGCGATCGTCGGCTTGGATTTGTGCCTGGGACGATCGTGGCTTGGAGCCACTAGAGGACGATGGGCAAGGGAATGGACTGGATCGCTCGGATGCCTGACGCTCCTGTTCCAGGGCAAGATATCGCTGTTTAGCTCCCCGAGCAAAGCTAGCATCAATCAAAATGTCAGCATCTAAAATTTCCCCCGTGAGCGGATTGACGCGGATCGGTGCCAAGCCATCAAATCCGCTATAGTACGCTGTTAGCCAACGAATGGTGTTATAGCGGGCATCTGCCGGACTCCAGGTAGCATCATCGGGCATTTGCCGGACTTCGATCACATCCACGAATCCGGCTTGCTCAAAGGCTTTGTTCCATAACAGCACTCCTGCTTTAACCGTGTCACGATACTCGGGAGGAATGCTGTTTTCCAGCCAGAAGACGATCGGTTGTTTAGGGGGTGAGAGTGGGGCAGTCGGGTTCTGTTTCTCTAAATGCCAACGGTTGATATAGCGGACGAAGGGCGATTTATGGGATTGCTGCGATAAATCTTGATAGGCGGTGATGAAATAGCCCACTCGATCGTCGGCAAACCGAGGACGATAGCCATGATGGTCGGGCAGTCGTGACCAGCTATAGTGCGCTCGCAAGACCAGATTGCGGTTGTCTGGGAGTGAGGGAATTTGGGGACGGGATTGTTCGGCAGGATGCAGCGAGAAACTATAAATCGTTTCTAACTCAACATTTTTCGGGAAGACCTGAACATTGCCCAGAGTCGATTTTTCTGAGTCTAAACTGTATTGAGCGTCCAGGGCGGCTGATAGATCGGCAGTAAAACCAGGCAAATCGCTGAGGAGTAAAGGCTCTAGATCGACCAAAAAGGTGTGACGTTGGGGATGGATCTGCTGAATTGGTAATGTGGCTAGAATCGACTCACTAAACGATCTCCGGACGGATCGTTCAATTGGATCTCCGGAGCGTGCCCGAAAGTAGAGATTGGGAACGACCAGTTGCAGCGTATGTTTGACCTGCCGAATCATGAAGACAAAGCTGGGCAAAGATTGACCACTAACCAGCGATCGATCCCCAATGCCGGACTCGCGGGTCATACTCCAGAGATACTGAACATTCAGTTGATCGGGGGCAATTTCGGCAAATAGCTTGCCCGCTTCTGGATCAAAGTAAAGCGTAAATAACCCGGCTAAGCGCTGGGCATTACCAATGACACTGGCAAACGGGTCCAGGGGAGTAATCGGTTGTTGGCTGGCAGGTTTTGTCCCGATCGCCTTCGCCCTTGAGGTCGGAGAGGGCGGCTGAGGTGAATTGAGTTGTTTGGCGATTGCCTGTAACTCACTGCGTTGTCCTAACTCAGGGAAGGCTGGATGCCAGGAGGCAGTACCCAATACCAGCAGCAGACTGAACCAAAATGCCAGAACGATCGCGATCTTCTTCATGCTTCCGGCGGCACTAACCCAATACGGCGTGAAATCACCCTACCGCCAAAATTTAACTGCGATCGCTCCAGTCCATGTTTTTTAATGTCTGACAGCCATTGATTAATACACTTAATAATAATAATAATAGATCACTTTGTATGTGGAGAGTGACTAAATTGGAAGTTAGTTGAACCTAGCCATTGACAGGAGCCGCTAAATCGGTGTGTCTGAATTGACTCCGTACTTCTACGAAAACTTTGTTTGGATTTTATGCTAAAAGCACTGTTTATCCGTAGATTTTCGATTGTTAAGTCAATCGTTTATCAAAACGGTGAGTATTTTTAGCGAGATTTCTCTGATTTTTCCCAATGATAGATTCCCTTCGCTCGGTTTTTTCGCAAAAAGAGTATTTTTTTGAACTCTTGATTAGGAATTGCCGAAACTAGACCACGTGGGGGTCTTACCCCCTTTTACAACAACATTGATTTTAATTAAGTTGGTACTAGACAACAAAAAAATATCGATTCACTAACTCAGTAAATCTATCTAGATAACTTGTTGCTGATACCTGGCATTTCGATGTGTTCCCTCAACTAACAATTCGATTCATTTTGGGCAACTTTCGGGAGTTTGATTACTGCATTTAGGTGCGGTTATAGGAGAAACACACAATGTCACGGGATGCTCTGGTTGTTGGAATTAGTTCCTATCAACATCTGCCTAGTCTGGGGGCCCCAGCTCAAGATGCCGAGGCGATCGCGCAACAGCTTGAGTCCTATGGTGATTTTCGGGTCACCCGCTTACCAGAAATGGTGAAAGAAGGGCATCTCCAGGTGGGGATGAAAACTCCGGTGACTCTGGCACCACTGGAAGCGGCTCTGGTTCAACTGTTTAAACCTAAGGGTAACAATATTCCCCATACTGCCCTGTTCTACTTTTCGGGGCATGGCTTGCAAAAAGAAGCGGGTATTCGGGAAGGGTTTCTAGCTACCAGCGAAGTCAATCCCCAAGCCCATTTCTATGGCTTATCGCTGTTCTGGCTACGCCGCCTCTTGCAAGAAAGTCCAGTGCGGCAACGGATTATTTTGTTGGACTGCTGCCATAGCGGTGAAATTCTCAATTTCCTGGAGGCAGATCCGGGGGCAAAATCGGGCACCGATCGCCTGTTTATGGCGGCCTCACGGGAATATGAATCGGCCTATGAGTCGATCGCTGGCAACTACAGTGTGTTCACCCAGGCGCTGATTAATGGACTGGACCCACGTCGGTTAGCCAATGGCATAGTCAGTAACTACGCCTTGACCGATTGGGTTAGTAGTGCCCTGAAAGGGGAAGTGCAACAACCCTTGTTTGAAAACTCCGGTAGCGAAATCATCCTCACCCGTTGTCAGAGTGCAGAAACCGTTTTGCAAACCAGCCTGTCTCAGGAGATCTGTCCCTATCGCGGCTTGGAATTTTTTGATGAACACCATGCCGATTACTTCTTTGGTCGGGAAGAACTGACGGATCAGTTGATCGATAAATTAAAGACAGGCAACTTTCTGGCGGTGGTGGGGGCATCGGGCAGTGGCAAGTCTTCGCTGGTACGGGCAGGTCTGGTACACAAATTACGCCGAGGACAGCGCCTATCGGGCAGTAGTGATTGGCAAATTAAACTGATCACACCCACCGAACAACCGCTCAAAAGTTTGGCGAATGCCTTCATTAATCCCACGGCGGCGGCGGTCGATCGGGCAGAACAACTACGGCGGGCAGAAATTTTTCTGCAAGAGGGGGGGACAGGCTTATCCCAACTGGTGCGTGCCAGTTTGATGTCCAATCCCAGTAAGCATTCTCGCCTGGTATTAATCATTGACCAATTTGAGGAAGTGTTTACCCTCTGCCAGAGTCCCCATGCTGAGCGCGATCGCCATCGGTTTTTTAATTGTTTAACAACCGCGTTACGGGAGGTGGGCGATCGCCTCAGTATTGTGATTGTGCTGCGGGCAGACTTTTTTAGTAAATGTTCCCTGTATAACGGCTTGGCGGAGCAGATCGAGCAATTTCTGGTCATGGTGACTCCACTGACCTATGAGCAGATCAAAGCGTCAATTACCAAACCGGCGGAGAAAGTTGGTCTAGTCTGTGAACCGAATCTGGTATATAACATACTGCTGGATGTCGCTGGGTCACCCGGAGAACTGCCGTTACTGCAATATACCCTGCTGGAATTGTGGTATCACCGCCAAATTGATCCATCGGGTGGAGCCAGCCGCCTGACTTTAAATGCCTACACAGAACTGGGCGGAGTGCGGGGGACGCTGCAAAAACGTGCCGATGAAGTGTTTTATAGCCTGACTCCCGAAGAACAGCAGGTGGCAAAACGCATTTTCATTGCCCTGACCCAATTGGGAGAAGGGACGGAAGATACCCGGCGGCGCATCCTCAAATCTGAGTTGGTGGGTTCCCGGTTGTCGATCGATCTGGTCGATCGAGTGCTAGAGAAACTGGTAGCCGCAAAACTGGTCGTGACCAATCAGGTGCCAACCACCAGTCGGCATCAGGAATGTCTAGATCAGCGCTTTGCCAATGTTTCTACGGCACTCCGCTTGGCACAGATGGTCAAAAGCAAGTCGCCTCAGTCCGCTCAGGATCTAGAGCGATCGCTGCCCAAGCATCACACTACCCTGAACCAGGGGTCTAACCACAGTATTGCTCGGCTCGCCTACCTACCTGATTTGGAGGTATTTTATGCTTCACCGGGTGTCGGTGGGCAGGAAACAGTGGATATTGCTCACGAAGCGCTGATCCGTAACTGGACATTATTGCGCTCCTGGTTGGATGAAAACCGGGAAATGCTGCGGCGACAACGGGGCATTGAACGGGCGGCGCGGGAGTGGGATAGTGCTGGGCAACCGCGAGCGGCGGAATATTTGCTGCGGGGCAATCGGCTGTTGAATGCTGCCGACTTTCTCGATACCTATGCGGATGATTTATCTGCCTTAGCCCAGCGCTATATTGCCGTTAGTCAGGAGGAGCATCATCAGGCCCGGCGGGAGTTGCGGCTGTTACAGGTGGCTGTGCCCTGTACGCTGTTGGTGGCATTGGCAGTTACCTGTATTCAGTATTGGACAGCCATGCGGAGTCAGGCAGAGAAGGACTATCAGCTTCAGGTGGCTACCTCTCGTCAGTGGGCGGCGATCGCCCAATCTACGCTTCAGGAGACGAATAGCGATCCTGCCACTGCCCTGTTAATCAGTCGGTTAGCGGCTCAACAGGGACAAACCTATGAAGCCGAAGCCAGTCTGCGGGCGGCCTTGCAAAAATTACGGCTTCAAGCCGATCTGCGGGGACACCAGGGGGCGGTATCGCAGGTGATTTTTGCTGATAATCATCATCGGTTAGCCACGGCTGGAGACGATGGCACGATTCGCTTCTGGTCGATCGCCTCACCAACCGTGGAGCGAGTGTTGTCCTGGGATGAGGAACGAGAAGGAGTCGCCCAGCCACCCATTACCACGATCGCCTTTACCGGCGATCAGCAGCGGCTCGTTGCCTCTGCTCAGACCAGGAATCAGGTGCAGGTGTGGTCAGTTGAGTCGGGAGCGCGATTACTACAACTTGGGGGATTTCGGCAACCCGTGACCCATTTGGCGGTAAATGGCAATTGGATTGCCGCCGCCAGCGCCGATCGCACCATTCAGGTTTGGCAGGCAGACACCGGCAAACTGCAAGCTCGGTTTATTCAAACAACTCCAGCGACTGGGTTGAGTTTTAGTTCGGATGGTCAGCAATTGCTGGCGATCAGCGGCAATACTGTGCAAGTGTGGCAGGTCGCAACTAAACAGACCAAACAACTGTTGCGTCATGCGGGGGGCGTGACCAGTGCAACATTTGATGCTACTGCTCAAGTAGTGGTGACGGGTACCCAGGATGGCACGATTCGCGCGTGGGATGTGGCAACTGGCAAAGTGCAGCAAACGTTGAATCCTGGTATGGCTGCGATCGCACAAATCTGCTTGAGTCCGAATGGGCAATATTTCGCGATCTCAGATGTTACCCAACGAGTGTGGCTGTGGCATTTTCCCAAGGGGCAGCTATTTAGTATTCAGGGAGTAGGAGGCAGTGGGCAACGCAGCCAAGAGCCGGTGGCGATCGCGTTCAGTCCCAATAGTCAACGTCTCAGCACAACGCAGGTACGGCGGGTAGATAACCGCCTCAGTTATGTCACCTACCTCTGGGATGTGCGAACCCAGCGTAGTGTTGGCAGTTTATGGGAGCACACTGGGAGTATTCGATCGGTGCAATTTGATAGCAATGGTTCTTTAGTCGCGACCGCCAGTGCCGATGGTTCTGTGCGGCTATGGGCGGCGGATATGGGTGGCGAGTTACCCTCGTTTACGTTGCCGCATGAAGTGATTCGGTGGGTCACTTTCCTGAAGTCTCCAGCGACTACACCTGATTCTATGCTGAGTGCAGCGGCCGCAGCGATTCAAGGGAGTTCTACACCGGCTCCGGCGACTCATCCCCTGGCGAATGCCCTGGTGACGGTTGGCATGCATGGAACGTTACATCATTGGCACCTGAGCCAATGGAGAGGATCAAGTTCCGACTCGCGACCACCCGTAGAGGCGACCCCAGCGTCACGTTTACCGTTGGGACTGAACTGGTTGCAGCCCTGGAATGGCAGCCCCAGTCCTCTATTCGCGGATGGGAGTCGGCTATCCAGTCAACGGACTAATCCTGTAGAGTCTGTGGGTATGAACCGGCAACAACTTGGAACGTCTAAGATTGCGGCTAACGGGGCTACTGTTCGCGATCGCGAGGTCGTTCAAATTGCCCATGCTGGTGGGGCAGCGTTGCTGGATGTTGCCTCGTTTTTCCCACCATCGGGGAATACATTAATGAGTGTGGCGTTGAGTGCGGATGGGCAGTTGGTGGCAACGGCGGATAGTGTGGGTCAGGTAAAGATCTGGCAGCCTCGCCCGGATCAACCTCAGCCAACCGAGGTGTCAACACGGATTCTAGAAGCCTCTGGTGCGGCGACGAACCGGGTTCAGCAGCTGGTATTCAGTCCAGATCAACGGGTGATTTTGGGGATTGAAAACGATCGCACAATTCAACTGTGGGATGTGCAATCGGGAAAGCGGTTGCAGAGTTTGCAAGGGCATCAAGGCACGATCGGCGATGCACAATTTAGCCCAGATGGTCGGCAGGTGATTAGTGCGAGTCAGGATGGCACTGTGCGGATTTGGGACTTAGCCTCGGGGCAATCGACCATGACGCTAACGCAGCCAACCGCTGTAATGAGTGGGCATTTCAGTCCGGATGGTCAGCGGGTGGTGACGGCTGGACTGGATGGTACGGCAAAGATCTTTGATCCGCATACGGGTGCGTTACGGGTGATTCTGGCAGGGCATCGTGGGGCAGTGCTTGATGCTGAGTTTAGTCCCGATGGCAAAATGCTCGTGACAGCGAGTACAGATGGTACGGCTCGCTTATGGGATGCCGATACTGGAACGGAGCGGGCGTTATTACGTCCAGTCGAAGCTGGAAATCAGCTCGATCCGTTACAACGGGCTTTCTTCAGTCCGGATGGGCAGATGGTGGTGACACTGAATAGCACTGGCACAGTTCAGGTATGGGCGGCTACCTGGAATGGACTGCTAAAGCTAGCTCACGATCGCACGCTGCGTCCTCTCCGCCCCGAAGAATGCCTGCGTTATTTGAGATTGCCACCGAATGCTTGCCCGTCCTCAGACTGGAAGTAGCCCTGTGGGCAGTTGGAATGTCGGCAAGCCAGTGCCGCCGCCCGCGATCGTTCAGTCGGTAGGTGATCTGAAACGCTAAAATAGGGTCTATTGTTGCAATTAGAAAGGCGGTTCATGACGACTTCTGCTCCAGCCAAAACCCAGTACGAAGCAGTCATCGGGTTAGAAACCCATTGCCAACTCAATACTGAGACTAAGATCTTTTCGACCAGTTCCACCAAATTTGGTGAGCCTCCGAACACGCTGATCGACCCGGTGTGTATGGGGATGCCGGGAGTGCTGCCTGTATTGAATCAGAAGGTGTTAGAGTCGGCGGTGAAAACTGGGTTAGCCCTGAACTGCCAAATTGCTGCCTATAGTAAATTCGATCGCAAACAGTACTTCTACCCTGACCTGCCTAAGAATTATCAGATCTCGCAGTACGATTTGCCCATCGCTGAACATGGGTTTTTAGAGATTGAGCTTTACGATAAGGAAACCGGAACAGCGACTCGGAAACGGATTGGTATCACTCGCCTGCACATGGAAGAGGATGCGGGCAAGTTGGTGCATGGTGGCAGCGATCGCCTCGCGGGATCAACCTATTCATTAGTAGACTACAACCGCGCCGGAGTTCCCCTGCTAGAGATTGTGTCAGAACCGGATATTCGCACCGGGCAGGAAGCCGCAGAGTATGCCCAGGAATTACGGCGGATTTTGCGCTACCTGGGGGTGAGTGATGGCAATATGCAGGAAGGCTCTCTCCGGTGTGATGTCAATATTTCGGTGCGTCCCGTGGGGCAGAAGGAGTTCGGCACCAAGGTCGAAATTAAAAATATGAACTCCTTCAACGCGATTCAACGGGCGATCGAGTACGAAATTGAGCGGCAAATCGAGGCGATCGCAACAGGGCAAAAGATTTATCAGGAAACTCGCCTGTGGGAAGAAGGGTCGCAACGCACCATTAGTATGAGATCGAAGGAAGGGTCGAGCGATTATCGCTATTTTCCGGAACCCGACCTGGGACCGATCGAAGTTAGCCCTACCCAATTAGAGGAATGGCGATCGCAGTTACCTGAACTACCTGCTCAGAAACGCCATCGGTACGAGGAAGACTTAGGCTTGTCTGCCTACGATGCGCGGGTGTTAACCGATAATCGCGCCGTTGCGGAATACTTTGAAGCTGCCTTGGCGGCTGGTGCTTCAGCCAAAACCACCGTCAATTTGATTATGGGCGATATCAGCGCCTACTTAAATAGCCACCCCAACCTGACGATTACCGACCTGCCATTGTCGCCCACGGCCTTAGCAGAACTGGTGAATTTGCTGGAAGACAACACAATCAGCAGCAAAATTGCTAAAGATATGCTGCCGGAACTGCTGACCAAAGGTGGCTCACCCCAAGCGATCGTCGATCGCGATGGGCTGGGGCAAATTTCTGATACCAGCGCTCTAGAAGCGGCGATCGCGGAGGTGTTAGCCGAGAATCCTAAGGAACTGGAACTCTATCGGGGCGGTAAAACCAAATTGCTAGGCTTTTTCGTCGGTCAGGTGATGAAGAAGACAGGGGGACGGGCAGATCCCAAGCTAACGAATCAATTGTTGGCAAAAACCTTGAATGGTTAATCATGGCAGCCGTTGGGATTGATTGGGGATCAACGGGAACCATGGGTCGCATGTTGGAGTCAGAGGCTAGGAGTTCGGGTAACTGCTGGGCTTCTGACTCTCGTTATTTCTTCAGGTTTATCATTCATGCCGAACAGCTTTGCTAAAAAAACACAAAAGGGGGGTGACACCCCCCACCCCTTCAATGGCATAATATGGTAAGTAGATGCACCCTGATGATAGGGGGAGGCGCGTTGGCGACTCTCCCTTTTTTATTGATTAATTAAAATCCCAGAACTGCTCACAGCCCTAACCAACGGCTCATCCCTAACCCTGATATAATCGCCTCTCGAATAGGGCAACGCATGGAGGCAGTATGGTCGCAGATTGGCAGGAGATTTCGGGAGGAGTCACCGCTCCCAAAGGGTATCGAGCCGCAGGGATAACAGCCGGACTGAAGCCTTCCGGGTTGCCCGATCTGGCGCTGATCATCTCCGATGTAGAAGCGATCGCGGCGGGAGTCTTTACCACCAGCCAGGTGCGAGCGGCTTGCGTGGATTACTGTCGGGAACGGTTGCAAGCCAAAACCACTGCCCGTGCCATTTTGTGTAATGCCGGACAGGCGAATGCGGCGACCGGAGATGCTGGCATGGCGGATGCGATCGAGTCTGCCCAGTCCTTAAGCCAGATCCTGAGTGTGCCCCCGGAAGCGATCCTATTAGCGTCCACGGGGGTAATTGGACAGCGGATTAAGCTGGATATCCTGAAAGCGGCTCTACCGCAACTGGTGAATGCCCTATCCCCAACCGGATCGGATAGTGCTGCCCAAGCCATTATTACAACCGATTTAGTGCCCAAAACGATCGCACTGGAAACGATGCTGCACGATCGCCCGGTGCGAATTGGTGGAATTGCCAAAGGATCGGGGATGATTCACCCCAACATGGCAACGATGTTGTCCTTTATTACCTGTGATGCGGCTGTCTCACCCCATTTATGGCAGGAAATGTTAGGGCGAGCCGTCGATCGCAGTTTTAACCAGATCACCGTGGATGGCGATACCAGTACCAACGATACTGTTCTAGCCTTAACGAATGGTGAATCTCGGACTCCAGCCATTACTGAGATGGGAGCCGATGCCGAGAAATTAGAAGCGATGCTGACAGAAGTCTGTATTTACCTGGCGCAGGCGATCGCCCGGGACGGGGAAGGGGCGACTTGTCTGGTGGAAGTGCGGGTGAGTGGTACGGATGATGATGCTTCTGCCCGTCAAATTGCCCGAACGATCGCGGGATCATCGCTCACGAAGTCAGCTATTTTTGGGCGTGACCCCAACTGGGGCAGAATTGCCGGAGCGGCGGGACGGGCGGGAGTCGCGTTTAACCAGGATGACTTACAGATCAAACTGGGCGATTTTCTGATGATGGATCATGGGCAGCCCCAACCCTTCGATCGCTCGGCAGCTAACGCTTACTTGCAAGCCAAGGCTGCCGGAGCCTACCTCAAGGATGACACGGTGCTGATCTCCGTCAGTGTGGGGTCTGGATCTGGGTCGGGAGTCGCCTGGGGCTGTGACCTCAGCTATGACTACGTCAAAATCAACGCTGAGTACACTACTTAAGTCGGTAAATTGGCAAATACCCGTTCGACAATTCGTTGGGTTTTCTCATCCAACCGGTGCCAATCGACTTCCCCAGTTTCATCAAACAAGGTCTGATCAATTTCGACACTTGGATGGGTGGACTGCCCAAATCCGCCCGTCCAAGATGTTCCAGTCGCCGAGTTGTAGTTGCGGAAGCAGATCTGATAGCACAAATCCCATAATTCGATGGCGACCTGCTGATCTGCATGATCGAGGCGCAGTAAGTAGCCCGGATAAGGACTGGGTAGGTTGGCTAATTGTTGGCGGATCTCATCGGCTTGTTCGGGAGTCGCTGTTTCCAATCGCGATCGTAGCTCGATCACCTGAGTCTTGATGTCATCGGCAATCCCCTCTGGCCAAACCAGGACATCTTCATAGCTGCCCTTCCAGGTCGAAAACTCTAACTGCTTCCGAAGATTGTCGATTAACCGGATAAAGGCGGGTTGCATCAGGACTTCTGCTTGCTGCCAGACGGTGATGTCCCCAAATTTTGGCATGGCGATCGCAGACTCCCCAGGATGAAATTCAGCTTTTCACACTAGCGAATCCGGAGTAGGCACTCAAGGATTGGTAACAAAACGATAGAGATAGCTCGATTAGGAGACATTTCTTCATGTTGGACTCTATCGATAGATGTGGCTCAGTACAAGACTTTCATCGACTGACAGGATTTTCTCTATGGATTAGTAACCGAAAGATCTATTACAGAACGTCATATTTTTTCGATTCTAGGTTCAATTAACTTTACAAACAGGGGTAACATAGTCAGTAGGTAAATATTCTCATGAAGTTTACCCCTCACCTTTGGCTTAGTCTGTCAAAGATATGTTCTGTGGGACTTGGTGGACAATTACTTGCCTCTGTTGTTTCCCGAAACATGTGATTTGCCACTCCCCCGATCGCTCAGTTATCGCCTTCAAGCGCGTCTGGCTCGTTACATTCCTTTACCTGCCAGTCCTCCACTTGGGATAAGTGGGCTTCTTTGCGGATTAGGCAGGGGTTGCGACTCAAAATCATCACTCAGCAACCCCGAAGCTACTGAATTCCCACAACCCCTTGAGTAATCAAGATGAGCACCCAATTCCCTTGGTTAACGATTATTACTCTGTTTCCTCTGGTCGCCTCTCTGCTGATTCCAGTGCTGCCAGACAAACAGGGTAAAACAATTCGCTGGTATGCGCTGTCCGTTGGTTTAATCGATTTTGCTCTTACCATCTATGCCTTCTGGCAAAATTACGACCTACAGACACCCGATTTTCAGATGGCAGAAACCTATGCCTGGGTGCCACAACTGGGGTTGAATTGGTCACTGGCAGTAGATGGCATCTCGATGCCTCTGGTAGTGCTGGCAGGTTTGGTGACAACGTTGTCGATGCTGGCAGCATGGCAGGTGAAGCAAAAGCCGCGCCTGTTTTATTTCCTGATGTTAGCGATGTATAGCGCCCAGATTGGCGTGTTCTGCGCTCAGGATATGCTGCTGTTCTTCTTAATGTGGGAGTTGGAACTGGTTCCGGTCTACATTTTGATTTCGATTTGGGGTGGCCCCAAACGGCTCTATGCCGCCACCAAGTTTATTCTCTATACCGCGATCGGCTCTGTGTTTATCCTGGTTGCCGGATTAGCGATGGCATTCTACGGTGGCAACGTCACCTTTGATATGCGCGAGTTAGGACTGAAGGATTACTCGCTGACGTTTGAATTGCTGGCGTATGCTGGTCTGTTGATCGCTTACGGGGTCAAACTGCCGATCTTCCCACTCCATACCTGGTTACCCGATGCTCACGGTGAAGCTTCGGCTCCGGTATCAATGATTCTGGCGGGTGTACTGCTGAAAATGGGCGGTTATGCCTTGATCCGGATGAACGTAGAAATGCTACCTAATGCCCATGTCTACTTCGCTCCCCTACTGGCAATTTTAGGGGTGGTGAATATCATCTACGGAGCCTTGGTGTCCTTTGGGCAACGCAACCTGAAGCGCCGGATGGCATATTCCTCCATTTCCCACATGGGTTTTGTATTGCTCGGCATCGCGTCTTACACCGAAATCGGTATGAGTGGTGCAGTGCTACAAATGGTGTCCCACGGCTTAATTGCTGCTGCTCTGTTCTATCTATCCGGTGTGACTTATGAGCGGACTCATACCCTGATGATGGACAAGATGGGCGGCTTGGGTAAGGCAATGCCGAAGGTTTTCGCTCTATTCACGATCGGTTCAATGGCTTCTCTGGCACTCCCCGGTATGAGTGGGTTTGTCAGTGAACTGGCGGTATTCGTCGGGTTCTCGACCAGTGATGCCTATGGCTCTAGCTTCAAAGTTGTGGTCGTCCTATTGTCTGCCGTTGGTCTGATTCTGACTCCGATCTATCTGCTCTCAATGCTGCGGGAGATCTTCTACGGCAAAGAGAATGCGGCTCTGGCTGCCAGTGGCGAGTTGTTTGATGCCAAACCCCGCGAGATCTTCATTACCGCTTGCTTGTTGATTCCAATCATCGGCATTGGGTTGTACCCTAAACTGCTAACTCAGACCTACGATGTCAAAACGGTACAGGTAGCAAGTCGGGCTAGAACAGTGGTATCCACGATCGCGCACCAGCCGGGAGACAATCTCTCGCGGATTTCGGTTGCGCCCAGTTTGCCCACGACTCCGACCACGGAACTATTAGGGCTTGTGAAGTAAAAACTGCCAGGTACATCAGCACAAGTACCTCATCCACCGGATGCTGTCCCAGTGTCCGGTTTTTTGTTGGCAGTGAAAATCCGGCTGGGTCGGGTAACTCGTATACTGTGGATCGATCGCTGCTTAATTTGACTGAAACTGCTATGAAACAAACCCTGATTGCCGTCTTGACCGCTCCGATCGCGGCTCTGTTGCTCAGCACTCATGCTTGGGCAGTGGTTCGTACTCAAGTGGTGGAGTACAAGCATGGTGATGTCGTGCTGGAAGGTTATCTTGCTTATGACGATGCGATTCAGGGCAAGCGTCCGGGCGTGCTGGTCGTACATGAGTGGACAGGATTGGGCAAGTACGTCAAACAACGGGCAGAACAGTTAGCCAAATTGGGGTATGTTGCCTTTGCGATCGATATGTATGGCAAAGGTATTCGTCCGAGTAACCCCAAGGATGCGGGAGCAGAGGCAACCATTTATCGATCGAATCGTCCTTTAATGCGCGATCGTGCCAGGGCAGGGCTGGCTGTACTCCAACAGAATGCCTTAACGGATGTCAGTCGGATTGCGGCGATCGGCTATTGCTTTGGCGGTGGCACTGTATTGGAATTGGCTCGCAGTGGTGCGCCTGTGGCTGGAGTCGTGAGTTTTCATGGCAATCTGGATACACCGAATCCGGCAGATGCCCAGAATATTCAAGCCAAAGTCTTGGTGCTGCATGGAGCCGATGATCCCTATGTGCCCCCCGAGCAAGTTTCTGCTTTTGAAACCGAGATGCGGAATGCCAAAGTCGATTGGCAACTGGTGAGCTATGGCAACACGGTACATAGTTTTACGAATCCCGAGGCAGGCAACGATCCCTCGAAGGGATCTGCTTATAATCCGATCGCCGATCGCCGATCGTTTGCCGCCATGCAACAGTTCTTTGCCGAACTGTTCTCACCGGCAGCGCGTCCTGCCTCTCAGACTTCCTCTCGCTCAGCGGCACGACTATTGCCCCCTGGTACCCGCCTGATTCCGCGCCTAATTAACCGTCCCCAATGACACCACAGCCGCCGATCGATCGTCAGCGTGAACATCAGGCAAACGAGCGGACGTTTCTCGCCTGGTTGCGAACCTCGATCGCCTTAATTAGTTTTGGGTTTGCGATCGCTCGGTTTGCTTTATTTCTCCGGCAATTGCAAGCGACGACGACTGGACAGGAAGTGATTATGCATCCAGTGTTCAGTTATGAAAATTTTGGGATTGTCATGGTGATTTTAGGCGTGGTGACGATCGCCCTGGCGGCATGGCAATATAACCGAGTGTTTTGGCAAATTGAACGAGGCAATTACCGTCCCAACCGCTTGATGGTCTGGAGTATGACGGCATTAGTGATTACGTTAGGACTGATCAGCATTCCTTTGATGGTGTGGCGGACGTATGAATCGCGATCGTCACCAAGTTCTACAAAGCTACGTTCAAGTCGATCGAGTTACGATCCTGCCATGCCGTTTTGGGCGATGCACCGCCGTCGCTAGATCATCATGTTTCTCTTCCTCTCTAAACTTTTACCGTTATTTCTGTATCCCCTAGGTTTGGCATGTGTCTTGATGGTGGTGGCGCTGGGCATGTTGCTGTGGAAGCTACCCCGGAGACTAGCGGCGATCCCGATCTTGCTGGCATTGACTGTGCTTTTAGTCAGTAGTAATGGCTGGGTCAGTAATGGCATTGTGCGATCGCTGGAGTTTCAACATTTGCCGAGCGGAGAATTACCCAAAGCGGATGCGATCGTGGTCTTGGGTGGTGCGACTAAACCTGCCTCCCCGCCCCGTCCCTGGGTGGATTTAAGTGAAGAAGGCGATCGGGTAATTTATGGAGCCAAGTTATATCGGGAAGGGAAAGCCCCTCGGCTGATTTTGGCAGGTGGACGGATTGATTGGTGGGGCGATCAACCTTCAGAGTCGGCGGATATGGCGGCAATTGTAGAGTTGATGGGCGTTCCTAAGTCGGCGATTCTGCAAGAGCCGGATTCTTTAACGACCTACGAAAATGCTGTGAATGTGAAAAAAATTCTGGATGCTCAAGGGATTCGGCAAATTCTGCTGGTGACATCGGCAATGCACATGCCGCGATCGCTATTGATCTTTCAGAAACAGGGGATTGATGCGATTCCTGCCCCAGTCGATTTTTTGACCACCGATCGCGACCTGCAAGCGATGCAAAGTTCGCCTCAGTCCGTTCTTCTTACCCTGATGCCAGAAGCCGATCGCCTGAAGGAAACCACTCGCGCTCTGAAAGAATACCTGGGTACTGTGATCTATCGGTTACGAGGATGGTTGTAGGGTAAGCTAACAGCAAACGTAGTGCATGGTTAGCCACTCCCATTGAAGTGAATTATGAGTGAGAGTTTATCGGATATCCAGGTCAAAGCTGGGGCAGTGTTTGAAGCTGGGGTTAGCGTACCTGTGAGTTTTGGCAATGATGCCGTCGCAGTGCAAGCCGCACGACAAGGAGTAGCCCTCTGCGATCGCTCCCATTGGGGTCGGATTCACATCTCGGATAGCGATCGCTTAAACTTCCTGCACAACCAAAGCACGAATGATTTTAAGTTGCTTAAACCCGGTCAAGGGGCTGATACGGTATTTGTCACCTCAACGGCGCGGACGATCGATTTGGCAACGGCGTATGTCTTGGATGACACGGTGTTAGTGGTGGTGTCGCCCAATCGCCGCGAGTATTTGTTGCAATGGCTCGATCGCTATATTTTCTTCGGTGATCAAGTTGCGTTGACGGATGTGACTACATCAACGGCGATGTTTAGTCTGATCGGGGCAGAAAGTGATGCTGTGTTGCAGCAACTAGGAGCAGATACCTTAATTGGTCAGCCCAACGGCAATCATCTGGAACTATCACTAGCAGGACACTCTGTTCGGATCGCAGTTGGCAGTGGCTTAGCGCTACCCGGCTATACCGTGATTATGGATCTTCAGTCTACTGTGGATGTTTGGCAAGCTCTCACGCAGGCAGGGGCAGTGCCAATGGGCGATCGCGCCTGGGAACAATTGCGGATTGAGCAAGGACGACCGATGCCCGATCGCGAACTCACAGAAGATTTCAATGCGGTGGAAGCCTGTTTATGGCAGGCGATTTCGTTGAATAAAGGCTGTTATATCGGACAGGAAACGATCGCCCGATTAGACACATACAAAGGCGTAAAACAACAGATTTGGGGCATTCGCTTACAGCAAGCGGTAGACCTCGGTACACCAATTACTATCGACAATGAGAAAGTCGGAGTTCTGACTAGCCTGACTGAAACTAACGCAGGATGGGTTGGGTTAGGTTATGTGCGGACAAAAGCGGGGGGAAGTGCTGGACTCACGGTTCAAGTGGGTGAGAGTCAGGGCGAATTGGTGGATCTGCCATTTTTACAACGAGAACGGCAATAGCTCCAAAACGCCAAAGGGGCAGATCTTGGATCTACCCCCTAATTCAACAATTATCTTTCTGTACGGGCGCGGCATTCGGCAGGAATTTTCGGGGCAATGGCAAGGGCTTTTTACCGTAGCCTGCTTCCCGAAGGGTGTGCCACGCCCCTACACAAAATTACACCTGAATCAATCTGCAACCCTAATTAAACTAAGCGGAGTTCGGGATACTCAACTAAGAGATCGTTTTTGCTCAGCACTTCGTTTTCTGCCTGAGGTGTCCAAAGGACTTCGAGTGCCAGTAGACGATCGCTCGCTACTCCCCCTAACTGTTGCAATGCCCGCCGGAGATCTTCGGAACTATTCACCTGCGGTAGATCCAGTTTCCCTTCCGTCCCTACTAAGAGGGTGACAACAATGTGTTCACCAGGCTCCTGGTTAGACTCGACCAAAGCTCCATTCGTTTCTCCGGCGGGTAAACTGCCTACGGTGGGGGCTTGTCGCAGTTGGTTATTGACATTTGAGAGGGTTTCCCGACTGAATTTGCTGCGTTCTGCCAGGGCTAACCGATTAAACTGGGCTTCGGCAGCCGCCAGTTTGGTTTGCTGGACGGTGGTATTGCCATGTGTCCAGTATTCGGGATGGCGTAACAATGCTAGTGACGTTTCTTGCAAGACTTCGGCTAATCCCTCGGTCGAACCCGTATTAGCGGAGGCAGCAATCTGATTCAGTTCAGTTTGTAATTCCCGCGCTTCTGCCAGTAGGCCTACCTGTACCCGCGCTACGGAGATGGTCGGGTTGCTGACCGCATCGTAGCCTAAGCTGTCATCGGTTGATCGGGCACGACGGAAGCTCTGTACTAGGAAATTGGCAACTCCTAGGAAAATTAGGATGGTAAACAAGCCACCAAATCCCCCTCCGATGCCAAATACCGGGAAGAGGAATGGGAAACCAATCCCACCACCGGGATAGTATCCACCGCCATAGCCGCCATAGCCACCTCCAGGAGGAGCATAACTACGTGGGGCAGGAGCCACCCGAGTCGGAGCCCGGAAGGAACCACCACCAATCCGACCCCCACCAGCGGCTAGAGCATCGTTACCATGACCGAAGGCAAGTGCAATTACTAGCACTCCCAACACGACTGCTCTGAGTAGGGGTTTTATCCAAGCTGTCAGTTTTTTATTCATAAGCCGTCTTTATCCAGACCCTTTCAAACAATGATGTGGCAGTCATTAGGCTACACTTACCACTGTACCGTCTTCCTTCCTGCCAGGACATCGACTCCAGGGCAAGTCTTGGGCGAGATCACCGCCCGATCGTGGCGAGTTTCCTCACCATCCCTTGACGATCGCTCAACTCTGCCTACAATAAAAGGTAGAAACGTAAAGATTTGTAACTGAAGAAGGACGACAAATGACTCAACCTCAACCTACTGTTACCCCCAAGTTAAGCGAACCCAAGTTTGGTTTCAATGAGTATGCTGAGCGTTTGAACGGTCGTGCTGCCATGATTGGCTTTGCTCTCGCCTTAGCGATCGAGTATGTCACGGGTCACGGTCTATTACAGTGGCTCGGTTTGAACTAGATCCAACGATTAATTTGAATTAACTGAATCGGAGGGGTGACGATCGCAGGCTAATCTGCTTGGTTTACCCTTCCGATTTTGATTAAGGAGTATCGTTCTGGGCTTAAGAACTCGACTTTAGACTAAATGCAATTTTCCGCTATATGTAAGGGCAAACGGCCGTTCGCCCCTCCTAAATATGGGGTATTTTTTGAATTAGTCTAAACTTCAGTAAGAAATTAGCGGCAGGACGATCGCGCAAATCACAAATAGGATCAGCAAACAGTACCAAATCCAAGTCCAGATGATTTCGGCTTGGGTAGGTGGGATCAGCACTTTTTTCATCGTCATCACTGGGACAGGTCGTAAGGACAACCAGACACTATCCCGACAAACCGGTTCATATTTCTGGGCTTGGTAAAACGGTACTCCGGTGAGAGAAGCGGATACCCAGAGGCAGCGAATATTTCGCTCTAGAGCGGCTTTCTCTAACGTGGCTAATAACTGTCGCCCAATGCCTTGGCGGGCAAAATTGGGATCGACAAAGAGAGCATTAATCGAGGGTTGGGATAAGGCGAGAGCGCCAAAACCAACAATTTGCCCTGCCATTTCTGCCACAAAAATTTGTTCTTGCCATACCCGAATATTGGCTTTGCTATCAATCAATGCCTCTAGTTGTTCTGGGGTATAGTCTTTGGCACACAGGGTTTGAATGGAATCAACTTGTAGCCGGACTAGATGGGGCATGTCATCCGATCGCGCTAGACGAATGGCGATCGCAGTAGGAGATGGGGACACGAGTAGATCCTTACAGCAGTCGGGGTAATTGCTAGACAGCTACATATTTTCTGGCAGAAATTTCGTGTGCTGCCGATCGAGCTACAACCAGAATGCCCAAAATTCGGTGAACACTAAAAAAGCTGAGAACCAAGAGTCAACTTAGTTCTCAGCCTTCAGGTTAAGTAAACGGTGATTAACCGATCAGTTGCTTCACTTTGCTGATGATGCCGTCTGGATCAATGCCCTGGTGGGGATACTGTTCCCATAGCCCACCGCAGCCCTCTTCATGGGTGCCGAGGTAAGCGTACTTGGGAGTGAAACCCCGCTCCAGCAACCAGGAACCAAAGCGACTACCTAAGCCAGTCTTACGGTTAAAGGCTTCCACCACTAACACGAAGGGAGATTTACCGATTTTGGCGATCGTGTCTTCATCGACTACATTCAGGGTGGGTTTGTTGATTAACCCTACATCAATTCCTTCCTGCTTCAGCCGTTCAACTGCATCCAAGGCACGATACAGCGAATCCCCAAAGGCAACGATATAGCCAGCTTTCCCTTCCCGCACCACTTCGTCTTTACCCGGCACAAAGGTATAGCCTTCCCCATACAGGTCTTTGCCATCGGTTCCCAGAATCATCGGGGTTTTGGAGCGGGTGGAGAAGATAAACCGCAGACCGGGATCGGAGAACACCGCTTCTACACAGGCTCTCATTTGATGGGCATCGGCTGGGAAGTATAGCTTGGTGTCGTAGCCGTCATCCAACCCGTTATCTGCGAAGAAGTTGTTGATGCCAAAGTGGCAGGTGTTGTCTGCCATATCGTCAATCCCAGAGTGGGAGAAGTGACACAGCAGGTTGGAGTAGTTCAACCGCGCCATCGTAATTTCGGAAATACACATTTCCAGGAAGGCGGCAAAGGTGGCAAAAATCCCTTGCTTACCTTTTTCCATCCCGAATCCGGCAGCAGCGGAAATATTACCCCGCTCCATAATGCCGGAGGGAATGAAGACTTCGGGATGGGCATCGTGAATCTTCTTCAGACCGCAGGAGCCTTCCAGGTCACTATCAATCACGACGACGTTGGCTTTACGTTCTGCTTCGCTCATCCGACCGAGAATGCCGACCACCGCATCACCAAACACGTTGCGGTTAGAATCCCATTTGTCGCTAACACCCAGGAAGGTATAGGTTTGCTTAGGCGTTTCGATCGCTTTCAGGTAATTGACCGCATCGGTTAAACCCCGTTGTTCCAGGTAGGCGATCGCCAGTTTGACCGAAATCACATCATGCCCGTGGTTAGACCCTTCCAGCCCCTCAATTCCAGGACACATGGGGCGCTTGTTAATCACCGCCACGGGGCCGGGAGTATTGATTGCTTCGTAGATCCGGCTATACAGCCCATCCAGATCTTCGCCATCGCCTTCCAACACCTTCACGCCATGTCCAGTCAGAGTTTTAGCCACACTAAATCCAGGCAGATACTTAGAAGGATGTCCAGCGATCGTCACATCATTATCATCAATAATCAGTTTGACGTTCAGGTGTTGGGCGACGGCTAACCGAGCGGCTTCCGCATCATCCCCTTCCTGCTGCGAACCATCGGAACCCAGACAGAACACAGCCTTGCCAGGATTGGCTAGTGCAACTCCGTTAACATAGGGCCACATGTGTCCCAACCGACCGGAACTAAATTTCACCCCTGGCGTTAAACCTAATTCGGGGTGTCCCGGCAACTTAGACCCTGCTTCCCGGTAGCGCATCAGTTGTTCGGCAGGCAGTTCCCCATGTAGAGTTGCCATCAAATACTGAGTCCCCACCCGGTGTCCAGCTTCATCAAAGAAGATGGGGACAAATTTCTCGGCGGCTCCCCGGAATAGGGCATCCAGGATCATCACCTCGGGCACCGTGTCGTAGGGACCACCCGTATGACCACCCACGCCTCTCGCTGCTCCCGTTGCCGTGAAGAAGATGATCGCATCCCGGCAGAGCTGAATATTCGCTTTGAGGGCTTCGCGCTCATCATTGGTGAGCGTAGGTTTCGTGGGATCTAAGGCGATGGGTTTGTAGGCAGATAAATCGATCGGGAAGCGAGTGGTCGTAGTCGTCATGGGTGATTAGTCCTGATTAGGGCGAGGTTGGGAAAACTGACACCAAGGGAATAACGTGAAACTCTTCAGAGTAGGAGCCAGAGATCCCAAGTAGAGAAATCTTTCTGGCATTGCCTACCAATCGTCACGCCATGAAAAATTTCTCACGTCAATAGCAACATGAGCATAAACACCTATTAGCTTACCATCATTCAGATTCGGCAAGAGGGTCTACTACCGATATTTCTTAAATGCCAGCGTCACGTTATGACCGCCAAAGCCAAACGAGTTAGACAGGGCAACGTCCACGGTCTGTTCCCGGCTCTGATGCGGCACATAATCCAAATCACAGGCTGGATCCGGGTTATGCAGGTTGATGGTGGGGGGGACACGATCGTTCGCGATCGCCATGACGGTTGCCACCGCTTCAATCCCACCGGAACCACCGAGCAAATGCCCGGTCATGGATTTGGTAGAACTAATCGCGATTTTATAGGCGTGTTCACCCAATGCCGTTTTAATCGCGGCGGTTTCGTTGGAATCGTTTGCAGGCGTACTCGTGCCGTGGGCATTAATGTAACTGACTTGATCCGGAGTCAGATTGGCATCCTTTAATGCCAGGGAAATCGCTCTCGCTGCCCCTTCACCACCGGGCACTGGAGATGTCATGTGGTAAGCATCACAGGTCATGCCATAGCCGACGATTTCGCCATAAATTCGGGCACCCCGGCTGAGGGCATGTTCCAGTTCTTCCAGAATCAGGATACCAACCCCTTCACCCATGACAAAGCCATCCCGACCTTGATCAAATGGACGACAGGCCGTAGCGGGATCATCGTTCCGGGTAGACAGGGCCCGCGCCGCCGCAAACCCAGCAACGGATAGAGGTGTAACGGCGGCTTCCGTCCCCCCACAAATCATGGCCTGGGCATAGCCCCGTTGGACAAACCGAAAGGCATCCCCGATCGCATTGGAGCCTGCCGCACAGGCAGTGACGGAGCAGGAATTCGGTCCTTTTGCTCCCGTGTGAATGGCGGTGAGTCCGGCGGCCATATTGGCAATCATCATCGGAATCATGAACGGACTACAGCGATCGGGGCCTTTGGTCAAATAAATCTCTTGTTGGTCTTCCAGGACTTTGAGACCACCGATACCCGTCCCAATCAGGACTCCCACCTGTTCCGCATTCAGGTCATTAATCACCAATTGGGCATCTGCCAAGGCCTGTTTACTCGCTGCTACGGCAAACTGAGCAAAGCGATCCATGCGCTTGGCTTCCTTGCGATCCAGGTATTTTAGGGGATCGAAGCCTTTGACCTCACCGGCTATCCGACAGTCGTGCCGAGAGGCATCAAACAAGGTAATGGGGGCAATGCCGTTGCGCCCACTCATTAACCCGTCCCAATACTCAGAGAGGGTGTTGCCAATTGGGGTAATCGCGCCCAGCCCTGTAACGACAACGCGCTTAAGATCAGCCTGTGTCATGGTTTCCGTCAACGTTTGAGGGGTCAGTGCCCACAATAGAATAAGGGTTAAGGAGGGAGTTATGAGTTAGCCGCGAACCGCCGCTGTTTGAACTCATAACTCACATAAAGACTGAAAGGTGCGGTTAGGCAGAGGCTTTCAGTTGATTGTTGATGTAGTCAACCGCTGCTTGAACGGTGGCAATTTCTTCCGCCGCTTCATCCGGAATTTCGATATCAAATTCTTCTTCCAGCGCCATCACAAGTTCTACAGTATCCAGGGAATCTGCTCCCAGGTCGTTGGCAAAACTGGCTTGCGGAGTTACTTCGCTCGCATCCACGCCCAACTGTTCCGCTACAATCTTTTGTACTTTCTCGAAAATGCCTGTGTCGCTCATATGGTCGTCCCTTGTTGAATGCGATGACTATGGGTTCAAGCCAGAACGATCGCGCTATCGTTTGGTTTGCCCGGCTCATGAGTTGAAAATGATCTCGTTACCAGAGTGATCTGATTTCGAGCATTTTCTCATCTTATCTGAAAGCGCGATCGCCCGAGTCAGTGAGAGGCGGTTTCTCAAGTGGAACTCGATCAGTCGATCAGTTCCCGCAACGATTGTTCCTGGCGCTTCACAGCAGCGAGCAACTGGGCATTTTGCAAAATTACCCCAGCCTGGTTGTTAAAAATTTGCATGTATTTCTGATCACTGTCATCAAAGCTGGTCTGGAAGCACTCGGGAATCTCTTGCCCAAAGATTGGCTTGGCATCGGACTCGTCCCCCGGTATTTTTTTGTTGACTAACTGGGTGACCCCAATCAGTTCCCCATCCGGATTCAATACAGGTGTACAGAGCAGACTACAGGTACGATAGCCACTTTTTTCATCGGTGTGGCGGGCTGTGGTGGAATCGGGATGATTATATAAATCGAACGGGATATTGAGGGATTCTCCCGTGGCGGCGACTCGACCGGCATAGCCCTGCCCGATTTTGACTCGTAGTTCCCGTAAGCTGCCATCTTCAAACGGAATTTTTGTCCATAATTCGTCGGTTAAATGATCGACGAGCCATAGGGTGCTGCGATCGGCGTTCATCAATTCCTTGGCGGCTGCCATCACCCGGTACAGAATATCTTCCGGTTCCAGGCTACTCTGACTCACCGATCGGGTGGCTGCCATTAATGCGGCGGCGACTCGCTGACCTCTAGCGGTCTTATGGTAGGAGCAGAAGCTTTCCAGAATCATTTGGATTAAGGGAGCGCTGGCCGCGAACTGTTGTTGATCTTTAGTAGTAAATCCCCGTTGATCCACTTTTTCGGCCAGGGAAGTCTGACTGTCTGCACCGGGCTTGAGTTTGTTGAGTAATTGGATCACCGCAATTAATTGACCATGCTCATTCAGCATCGGCATTGCCAGCATGGTGTAGGTGCGGTAGTTGTTGCGTTTGTCTTGCAGTTTGGCGGTTTCCGATCGCGGATCGGCGTAAAAGTCGTAGGGAATATTGATCACCTGTTTGGTGCGAGCCACTTCGCCGACGATGCCTTTATCCGCCGGAATCCGGATTTCCAGGGAGCGATCGCTGCCCTCTGCCTCGGCAATGATTGACCAGAGTTCATTGCGCTCCTCGTCTAACAGAAAGATGGTGGTGCGATCAGCACAGAGCGACTTACCAATCTTTAGAGTGATCGATCGCAGCGTTGTGTCCAAAATATCGTCAAATCCCTGGTTATCCATGACTTGATTCAGCATGGACAGGGTTTGCATCACCACATTTTGGGGACTATTTTCCACCTGGCGTTTGACGGCAGCATACTGATGGGCATTGTGCAGCGCGACTCCCACCTGAGCATTAAAAATCTGCATATACTTCTGACTATTGCGATCGAAGCTGGCTTGAAAACACTCCGGGGCTTGCGGCCAGTTGCTCGGATCGTAGTCAGGAAATTCTCCCTGGCGACGTTTGTTGACTAACTGAGTCACCCCTAACAGTTCCCCATCCGGACTCCAAACGGGCATACACAGTAAGCTACAGGTGCGGTAGCCGGTTTTTTGGTCAGTGTTCTGGGCGGTTTCGGAGTCGGGATGCTCGTAGAGATCAAACGGAATATTTAACGGTTCACGGGTAGCCGCCACTTTACCCGCAAAGCCTTGTCCCACCTGAACGCGGAGTTCCCGATCGGAACCATCCTCAAACACAATCCTCGTCCATAATTCCTGGGTGTCATGGTCGAGAAGCCACAGCGTGGAACGATCGGCGTTCATCAGTTTCTTGGCTGCCTCCATCACTCGCCCAATGATTTCCTCGGAATCGAGGCTACTTTGAGACACCGATCGGGTGGCTTCTGCTAACGCCTCCGAGGCTTGTAACCGTTGGGTGAGTTTGTAGCAATCCTGACACCGCAACAGAATCCGGAGAATTGCCGGGACATATTCTTCCAGTTGCTGCCGATTAGCTTCCGTAAAGCCCTGGGGATGAATGCGATGGGCTAAGGGTTCCCCCGGAGCATAGACCCGGCGTAATTTATTCGCCAGTTGGACAACCGCGACAATCTTTTGCTGTTCGTTAACGAGGGGAAGTACCAGTTCGTTATAGATCTGATAGTCCGTTTCCGACTGGGCAGTCGGTAGGTCTGAGCCAAACGAGCCATCGACAAGCTTGCGAATATTCGTGACCTGACCTTCGTTGGTTTTGTTGGTAATGATCTGAATTTCTGGATAGCCGCCCCTATCCCGGTGGGCAATGATTGACCAGATATCATTCTTTTCGTCGTCAATGAAAAAAATTGTGGTGCGATCGACATGCAGTAGCTCTCCCATGCGGACGGTGATCGAGCCGAGAATTTGGTAGAGAATATCGGCAAAATCTCGTCCCTCCATCACATTCAGCATGGAGAGCAGCTTTTGTTCCTGGCTGACCACCAGTTGCATAAAGTCGGCTTGCAACTCTGCCAGCGATTTGATGATCCAGCTTTGGTTAAATACATTGGCGTAGATGCGGTTGTAGCAGGTGAGCTTGCCCGATCGCTTCACCACTAACCCAGTCAGCCGCAATTCCATTTGCTCCGGATTGTCGGTCGCGGGAACTTCGCCTTGCCATAAAATCTGCTGATATAGATCCAATAGGCCGCGTCCGCGTTGCCCAATTCGTACCAGCCGATCGCGGATTGCCTTCAAATGCGGCGGTTCGTCGGTAGCTTCCCAGTTAATGATCAAATGCGATCGCACTAATTGTTCGACCCAAGCGGCTTCTTGACCCGTAGGAATGGTGTCCTCCGAGGTGGCAATTAGCTTACAAATCTTCTGGGTTAAAAATGGCTGTCCCCCCGTCCAATCTAGAACCGCATCCAGCACCGCCTCAGGATTAGTCACAATCGGCGCTAAGCCATCGACCAGCGGCTGCACTTCCGATCGCTGAAATCCATTCAGTTCGATCGCCCGACCGATATTAAACGGAGTTCGGTTTTTGTCCTGAATCAGATCCGAAGGCGTAGCGACTCCCAGCAAGGCAAAAGTCAGGCGATCGTATTCATTACAGGCTCGGATGAAGGCAAAGAAATCTTCAGTCCGAAAATTCAGGCTGAGAACGCTATCAATTTCATCAATGAAAATGACGATTTTCTCGGGAACGGACTCCAGTAACACTTGCTCAATGAACTCACTCAACCGTTGAACCGGGGGGAGATACTCGCGATCGCGCAACCAGCTTTTTAGATCCAGCTTTAGGTTAAAACTGGTGACAAGTCGGCGCATCAGTCCGGCATACCACTGATCGGCAGTGATTTCCTGGCTGCCAATCTTGTTCAGATCGATCGCGGCTCCAATCATGCCCTCTGCCTGCAAGTGGTGCATCGTGCGTACCCGCAGGCTGGTTTTGCCCATTTGCCGTGAGTTGAGGACGTAGCAAAATTCTCCTGCCTTCACGCCTTCATAAAGGTCGCGATCAGCTTGTCGTACCACGTAACTGGGGGCATCCAGGGATAGGTGACCGCCGACTTTATAGGTATATGTTGCAGGGTGAGAGCTGACCATCGGAACTCGTAGGGGTAGATGGGGGCTGTTAGCGTTGGGCTAACCGTTGACTGAAATATTGCCGATACAATTCAAACCGTGATGTCACCCGATTGCCATGAAGCTGCACTAACCCGAGACTATGGAGCTTAAAGGCTAGAACCGACTCTAACTCGATCGGCTCATTGGCAGCTACTACCCAACTCAGGGCGGTTGACAATTTTGGATGTTGTTGCAAATTCCACAGGTGGCGGCGCAAATGATCGCCGTAAATCCCCGCTTCCGTGGGAGCCGTGGTGAGTAATTCTGCCAGGGTAAGGTGCTGTTGTGCCAGGTGATAGAACGCTAATCGGATCAGATAGGGATGGCCGCCGACAATCCGCATCAATTGCTCAATTTGCGATCGCTGCCAGTTCAACCCATGCCGTTCTGCCAGATCCAATACCTGTTCTGGACTGAATTCTGAGAGTTCGATCGGCAACCCCACATTAAACGGGGACTGATTCACATCCAGGGGAATATAAACCTCCGTGGAATGGACAATCACCAACCGCAGCTTTTCCCATAAACCACTGCCACTATCGCCATAGCCTGCTTCCTCGTACCAGGCTCGCAGTAAGCCGAAGAAGTCATCTGCGATCGTCGGGTACTGAAAAATCCGATCAACTTCATCCAATCCCAACACCAATGGCGTATTGATTTCTGATAGCAAACAATCTTCAAAGTAAGCGGTGCAGTTGTCCTTACTGCCAAAGGTATCCGACCAGTATTCATCTACCGCATGGGGCGATCGCAGCTTGCGAGCTACCCGACTACAAAACCATTGCAGAAATTGATTCAAGTTGGCAAATACCCCAGCATCAGCATGTTGAAAGCTCAATGGCACTGTGGCATAACCCTGTTCTCTCGCCTGCTGCAAAATTCTGGACATGAGGGATGTCTTGCCCATTTGCCGGGGGGCTTTAATCCGAATCAAGGTTCCCGGCTGCAAGATCTCCCGATAACACTGGGCTTCATAGGGCGATCGCTCGACGTAAAAGGCAGAATCTAACCGGACTTGTCCCTGAGGCAGTTCCGGATCGGCGACAGGGGTGGGGGCAGGTGGAGGAGATGGGGGAGATGAGAGAGATAAGGAAACTACTGCCTGACCTTCCCTATCCTCCTCACCTTCCCTATCTTCCCCACTTTCCCCACCTCCCCACCTTTCCTGCCCACTGACACAAGCCAACACGGTTTGCACAACTGGAATGGTGTCACGGTTAGAAGACCAGGTGAGGGAACGAATGTCCTGGAGGTAGTTGCGTAGATCATGGTTGAGGCGATCGTCGGGTAGGTAGCCCAGGCGAATCGGCAGGACGATCGGGCGACGGTTGGGGCTGATCGCTTGTAAAAGTGTGACCTGGCGTAATTCTTCGATTACCATTTCGCTGACTGCCGCTTGGGGTGACAGGAGTAGTAAAAAATAGTCACACTGCTGCAAGTGGGCGTAGATCTGGGTTAACCAGCGATCGATCGGAACTGGCTCACTGAAAAAGTCATCAGGGACAGTAATGATGGCTTGATGGCCGGCAGCCGTAATGGCTTGAGACAACTGGTTGGCTAAGGTGCGATCGGGCTCCTGGTGGCGATAGCTAATAAAGATTTGTTGGGGGGAATCAATGGGGGCTGGAACAGATAAGAATTGTTCTGATAGAAGATTAATACTGTTGTCAGCCTGCCGTTGGGCTGCTCGTTCTAAGGCACCCCGAAATTTTTTTTTAGTAACTTTCTCTCCACAGACAGTCGATAACTTTTGCCAAAGTTTATATCCTACAGACTTCTCGACATACTCTGGATTTAAAGGATAGATCTCATCATAAGTGCGTCCTGCCCAAGAACCGATAAATACTTCTCGTTCTAAATCATTCAGTCGCTTGCCAGTATGTTGATAGATTAAGCGATCGGCAAGTTCTAAAGCTTCCCTAACGTCCATAACAGTTCAGAATTAACCCTCGGTTCTCAGGATGAAAATAAGGCTGCAATAGATTGACCATTAAATCGGTAAAAGGTTAAGTAAATAACTTAATCTAAGTATGGTTCATTGGTTAGTTTTTATTGAGATGGGAGTGTTATGTAATGACAAACGATCAATGAGAGTCCTGCTTTTCAAGCTTTATTCTGCCTTAATTATAAAAAAGTTGAAGTAACTCATTTCTGATCTAGATCACATATCTCGATCGATATAAATAAAAGCCTCCTGATTATCTCATACTAAGGATGTAGATATAATTAATCAGTAGATCTTTCGTAGTTTTGATGAGGTTTTCTGAGCTATGAATTAATTATAAGAAGATGAGTTTTTATGAGGTTTTTAGATCACAGGCTTAATTGATCGAGATCACAATAAATAACGTGAATCTCATGAGCTTTTCTGGTTCTCGTTTAATCAAATTTTCGCGAAGCTAAGAGTATGAACGGTTGCTAAAAATGATGCTCCCAGCAGCAAACGCTTCAACTGTGCTTCGATTGGCTAGAGGAAACTATTATGTATACCCCCACTGAATTTATAATTCGTCGCTGTGCCGAGTCTTTGCAGGCGGGCTATCGCCAGATTTACAGTGTTCAAAAACCGGAATATGCTGACTTAATTGAGTGGGTAGCGACCACCGCCTTAGAGGCAATCGCCACCAGTGATGCGCTTTACCACAACGTAGAACACACCATTTTGGTAGCCGAAGTGGGGCAGGAAATTCTCCGGGGCAAGCAACGGCGGGAAGGTGATGTCACCTGCCATGAATGGCTAACGTTTATGATTGCGCTTCTGTGCCATGACATCGGTTATGTCAAAGGGGTATGTCAGCAAGACTGTCCGGCGGAACGGATCTTTGCTACTGGTGTGGATGATGCTGTCATTATCCTGTCTCCGGGGACAACCGATGCCAGCCTGACCCCTTACCACGTCGATCGCAGCAAACGGTTTGTGCTGGAAAACTTCAGTCACCATCCCTTGATTGATGTGGCTGCGATCGTCCAGCAAATTGAACTAACCCGCTTCCCCGTTCCCGATGCACCGGAATATCGCCAGATGGGGAATTATGCCGGACTGGCGCGGGCGGCTGACTTAATTGGTCAGTTAAGTGATCCGCGCTATCTGGACAAACTTCCTGCCCTGTTTTATGAATTCGAGGAAGTGGGAACGACTCAAGCGCTGGGTTACAACCATCCTGCCGACTTGCGGGCTAGCTATCCCAAGTTCTTTCGCCATGTCGTCAGTCCCTATCTGGTGGATGGCATTCGTTACCTGGGCATGACTCGTCAAGGCAGACATATTCTGGCAAACCTCTACGCTAACGTAGTGCAGGTCGAACGGGAACAAAAGGCGGCATCCGTCGAGACGGCTCATGCCAATCCGGTGCTGGAGGACTCTCGCTTGGATGTGTCTCCAGCCACATCTACGAGTTTTGGTATTCCCACCGACCAACCTACGTCTCCACGCTTGTTCTGGGGGGAGTTTGATACAGAAACAACCTCTAATCCGTTAGGAGTGTGGGCAGATGCACCGGGTAGACCACTGTCCCCTGGCGATCGTCCGCTCGGCATGCCCTACTTTGTTCCTAAACAGCTATAAGGTTGGTTGGGGCGGGGGATAGATGCTGCGCCCTCACCTTAATCATCTAAAATCCATTCCGAAGCTCGTTCGCCCAACTCTAGAGGAATACTGACGGCTTTGCCTAACCGGGGACGATCGCGGGTTTGTTCAATATATCGGCGTACCGTTTCCGTACTGTCCCAAGCCACTAAGTAGCTAGCAATGGCATCTAAATGCGCCAAATATTCCGCTTCTGTCATCGGAAAAGATACCTGTTCCAGATACTTCCACATCACCAATACAAACACCTTCCGCTGAATGCGGCGTAGTTGCAGGTCATAGGAGTAACCCCATTTATTCAGAATGATCTGGCGTAACTCTTGTCCGGTCATAACAGGGCTAGCCACTTGCTTGCACAATTCAGCATAACGGTTTCAGACGATCGCCATCGTGCCAGATTGGGACTACTCCAGGCAGGATCCATCTCTTAATATTTCGTATCACTTTTAGGGATCCGGACTTAGCTATGATTTCTAGCGACACGAAATGTAATAATTTACCGTATAGAAGCTACAAACGGCATCCATAGGAAATTGTTGCGGTTCTTGCGATTCGCATAGCGACCTGCCTTGGTGGAATTGCGATCGAGCCTTAATCTAACAGATGGTGACCTGTGGGATTAAGCCGCCTTAATTCCATGCTCACGATCGTGAGCGATTGCCCAGTGCTTGCTAAGACTCCTTCATAAGAGAACCTAGACCTAGTCATGACTCAACTTTCTGGATCCTCCGACGTACCTGATATGGGTCGTCGCCAATTCATGAACTTACTCACCTTCGGTGCCATTACGGGGACAGCCCTCGGAGCCCTGTATCCCGTAGTCAAGTATTTCATTCCTCCCTCTTCTGGTGGTGCTGGTGGCGGTGTGACTGCCAAAGATGCGTTGGGAAATGATGTCCTCGTGAGCGATTTCCTGGCAAGCCATAACGCGGGAGATCATGTGTTAGCTCAAGGGCTGAAAGGGGACCCCACGTACATTGTGGTCAAAGAGGACAAATCGATCGCTGACTTTGGCATTAACGCGGTTTGTACCCACCTGGGCTGTGTCGTGCCCTGGAATGCGGCTGAGAACAAATTTATGTGTCCTTGCCACGGCTCCCAGTACAACAGCGAAGGAAAGGTTGTGCGGGGTCCGGCTCCTCTGTCTCTGGCACTGGTTCATGCCACCATTGCCGACGACAAGGTGAACTTTACGAACTGGACTGAAACTGACTTCCGTACCGGCGAAGATCCCTGGTGGGCATAAGCGCCGATTCGCTGATCCTAATTGGCTACTGAGACACTGCACCCAAATGAGAAATTTTTCTTTATCCCTGCTATTCCGCCGTCCGGCGATCGCGTTTAAGCCTGCGTTAATGGCGATCGTGGCAATCACCGTTTTTCTAGCGGGAAACTTTGCCTTCCCCCAAGCTGCGGCGGCTTATCCGGTTTTTGCTCAACAGGCTTACAAAAATCCTCGGGAAGCAACCGGACGGATTGTTTGCGCGAACTGCCACCTGGCAGCTAAACCCACCGAAGTTGAAGTGCCTCAAGCCGTTCTGCCTGATACGGTTTTTGAAGCGGTGGTGAAAATTCCCTACGATACCAGCGTTCAGCAAGTTGTGGGCAATGGTGAGAAAGGACCGTTAAATGTTGGTGCTGTTGTGATGCTGCCGGAAGGCTTCAAACTGGCACCAGAAGATCGGATTCCTGAGGAATTACAAGAAAAGGTGCAAGACCTTTATTACCAGCCCTATAGCGAAGATCAAGAAAATATCATCGTTGTTGGTCCACTGCCCGGTGAGCAGTACCAGGAAATTGTGTTCCCGATTCTCTCCCCCGATCCGAACCAGGATAAATCCATTCACTTTGGTAAGTATTCTGTCCATGTCGGTGGCAACCGGGGTCGCGGTCAGGTTTACCCCAATGGTGAAAAGAGCAATAACGCTGTCTTCAACGCCTCTGCGGCCGGTCAAATCAGCCAGATCACTAAGCCAGAAGATGGTGGTTATGAAGTCACCATTCAAACGGCGGATGGTAGCACTGTCGTTGACACCGTTCCTCCGGGCCCAGAACTAATGGTGGCAGAGGGGCAAGAGGTAAAAGCTGGCGATGCCTTAACCGTTAATCCTAACGTGGGTGGTTTTGGTCAAGTCGATGCGGAAATTGTGCTGCAAAGCCCCAACCGGATTGCTGGACTACTGGCATTCTTCGCGATCGTGGTTATTTCCCAAATCATGCTGGTTCTGAAGAAGAAACAAATTGAGCGAGTCCAAGCCGCCGAAATGGAATTCTAACTGGATTAGCCATTGATTGGACGACAGGGTAGGGGGCGTTCCTACCCTGTTTTTGTTATGTCGGTAGATGTAGCTCCGGGCAGTCGTTTCAGCCAAAACAAAGGGTGAGCCAGCGACAGAACTCACCCTGCACCTCAATTTCCTTGCAAATCCGTCAACCAGGTCGCCAACATCCGAAGCGACTTTAACGAGTTCCTGTCCCTGTTGAACTATTTGGGCTCCCTGACCCTGCTCCCTGTTCCGGTGGAGTATATTCTTGCGTAGCGTTGGTTAGTTCACTGCGATCGACTGAAGTGTAACGCCAAGCTCCCGCTAGCTCAAACGCCAACACTCCTGATGATGTCATGGCTTGAACACCAATCACTACAGATATCACGCAGAGTGCCTGAGAAAAAGTACTCATGGGAGCCAAAAAGGACCTCTATACCCCTCATTGTATTCTCTTCAAGGGAATTTGAACAGTATATATACTGAATTTTTATGAAATTATGCTGAATCAAGCTTAAAAATATCCTTGACCCACTATCTAAAATGCCGGGTAGCATGGTAAGGATTCTGGCGACTCAATTGGTCAAATCACAGGGGTGAAGTTTGTCAGATTTGATCAGGATTCGATTGATCTGGCAAAAAATGAAGTCAGGGTTCTGCCCACAAAGCTGAGTGATGGCGTGGTCTAGGGAATAGTACTGAACCACTCTCTGCCCGACTAGCAAGATTTCACCTATTCTTCACATACTGATGTGGGGAATGGCTTCCTACGATCGCATGAGTTGGTGATGGATGACTTAATTTACCTCCACAACCTCTACTGTTCCGGAAACTTTGAGTATCTACTGAATGAGTTACATATTCCCATACCTCCTCTACCGGGGTGATAAAGATTTCAGTAAATTGGATGAATAATTTGTGTAATTTGTAACTTGTATTGATTTGGCTAGAGGTTAGTTAATTGGGAAATCAGGAATGTGACTTTCCAGTGAACTGATTAACAGCCACTTTGAACCTGCTTTAACGGCAATATTCCTATTTGCTGCAATTGGCATAGGTAGGGTGAGCTTATGTTAAACAAGATACATTGGTCAAAGAACTGTTTAGTCGCGAGCTAACATTCACCCAATAAAGTAGTTGACGAATCAAAATGTTCTCTGTTAGGTTCAACTTAACTTCATTGCAAATCTAGCGGTTGTATCATGCTGCACTGCCCTAACTATGGTTATTTTTGGTTTACCACGGTTCACCTGGAGTGAATGTCCTTCAACATGGCATTCTCCAGGTGAGCCGCAGCATTAGGTCTGCGGCTTTTTAGTTTTTAGTCAACTAGGTCTAGTAATTATGATGACGATCGCTGGCAGTTGGTTTTATAGCTTTACGTTTTGGCCCAGAGCATGTTCCGGGTAGGTTTGTCACATCGTGATTTGTCAAGCCCGGAGCCTCTAAGTTCCGGGCTTTTTTGTTGCTTCCTTTGTTCCATTGCACTGTATTAATTTCAGGAGTTACCCAAGTGTTGGACGCTAAATTGACCCTTAAATCCCATCCTCAGCATCGATCGTCAATTCAGTTATCTCCCCAGGTGACGATCGGTGGTCGAACCATCGTTGTGATTGGGGGCCCCTGTACGGTCGAGAGTTTGGATCAAATGGAGCAAGTGGCTCGATCCCTCTCGACCGTTTCTGTATCTGCCCTGCGAGGGGGGGTATATAAGCCGCGCACCTCTCCCTATGCTTTCCAGGGAGCGGGGATTGATGGCTTACGGATTCTGGCATCGGTACGGGAACAGTTTGGGTTGCCCGTAGTGACCGAAGTGATGGCGATCGACCAGATTGAAACTGTAGCTGCCTATGCCGATATGCTGCAAGTGGGTAGCCGCAACATGCAAAATTTTGAATTACTCAAGGCGCTAGGTCGTACCCATAAACCGATTTTATTGAAGCGAGGGTTAGCGGCCACGATCGAAGAATTTGTCATGGCGGCTGAATATATTCTGAGTCACGGCAACCCGAATGTGGTGTTGTGTGAACGGGGCATTCGCAGTTTCGATTCCTACACTCGCAATGTGTTGGACTTGGGGGCAGTCGTTGCCCTGAGGCAGTTAACCCATCTACCGGTGATTGTTGATCCGAGCCATGCCGCTGGCAAACGGGAATTGGTTGCCGATCTGGCAAGAGCCGCGATTGCCTGTGGTGCTGATGGCTTGATCATTGAATGCCATCCTGACCCCGATCGTTCCGTCTCCGATGCTCGTCAAGCTCTATCTCTGTCGGCTATGGCAGATTTAGTTCAAAGTCTGGAACCTATTGCGACAGCGATCGATCGGCAGATCCTTAGCTCTAAAGAATTGGTGGTGTGTTAGGGAGAGGGAGATGGGGAGATGGGGAGATGGGGAGCTGTCTCTTATACACATCTGACGCTGCCGAC